>CAVHUN010000061.1:1551-6052 GCA_963639175.1 uncultured Prevotella sp. | reverse complement strand
ACTCCACACTTTTACTCCCCACATATATTTTATAAAATATCGTGAGAATATTTTGGAACATCCAAAACTAATTTTCAAAATATGTTTCAAATACAATTTCCTAAGCAATAAAAAAGCTCGCCTAAATTAATAAGCGAGTCAATTTAATTAGATTAAATTTTATTGAGGTTGTTTACCAATGTAAGCTAAGATACCACCATCAACATAAAGGATGTGACCATTTACAAAGTTAGAGGCATCAGAAGCTAAGAAAACAGCAGGACCTTGTAAGTCTTCTGGAGTTCCCCATCTTCCAGCAGGTGTTTTAGCAACAATGAAGGCATCAAATGGATGTCTAGAACCATCAGCTTGTCTTTCTCTTAAAGGAGCTGTTTGAGGAGTGGCGATATAGCCTGGGCCAATACCATTACATTGAATATTGAATTCACCATATTCAGAGCAGATGTTTTTAGTTAACATCTTTAATCCACCTTTAGCAGCAGCATAAGCGGAAACTGTTTCTCTTCCTAATTCAGACATCATTGAGCAAATGTTGATGATCTTACCATGACCTTCTTTAATCATGAAAGGAATACAAGCTTTAGAACAAATAAATGGTCCAACTAAGTCAATATCAACTACTTGTCTAAAATCTTCTGTAGACATATCTGTCATAGGGATTCTTTTAATGATACCAGCGTTATTAACTAAGATATCGATGTGACCATATTTTTCTACAACCTTATTAACAAAATCAACAACTTGATCTTCTTTAGTGACATCGCAAATTCCACCATAAGCATCAATTCCGATTTCTTTATAAGATTTAATACCTGAATCTAATTTTTCTTGGTTTCTATCATTAAAAACGATAGTTGCACCCATTTTTGCAAATGCACTAGCAATACCAAAGCCAATACCATAACTAGCTCCAGTAACCCATGCGACTTTGCCTTTTAAGCTAAACATATTTGCGTCCATGTTTTTTAATTCTCCTTTTTCAACATTCTTATTCTAACATTTAAAAATTAAATGTGCAAAATTATTACACATTAAAATAATTTGATTTTTTAAATCATTTTACTTTCATTTTTAAGTTTTAATTGTAGAATATTAAAGAAAGGAAAATAATAAATATGTATATAAAACCTTGTAAAATAACATTGATAACTGGCTTTTTAGGAGCTGGTAAAACAACCTTAGTAAATCACATTTTAAAAAATAACCAAGGAAGAAAATTCGCAGTCTTAGTAAACGATATTGGAAGTGTAAATATCGATGAAACCTTAATTGATAAAGGTGGAATTGCTAATTTAGCAAATGAAAACTTAGTCGCTTTAACAAATGGATGCATCTGCTGTACTTTAAAAAGTCAACTAATTGATCAAATCTTTGAATTAATTAAGCCTCAAACATTTGACCATATC
Organism: uncultured Prevotella sp.; assembly: GCA_963639175.1. Lineage (GTDB taxonomy): Bacteria > Bacillota_I > Bacilli_A > RFN20 > CAG-288 > Scatoplasma. Next base: position 4,646 of record CAVHUN010000061.1, on the reverse strand, counting down.
CTTATTGAAGCAAGTGGTATTTGTGAACCACTCCCTATTGTTCAAAATATCTGCTATTCTTCTAACGCTTATAGAGATCAATATAACCAAAGATTATGGGAACTTGATTCAGTAGTCTGCGTTGTAGATTCTTTACGCTTAAAAGATGAATTCAATTTAGGAAAAGATTTATTAACTAAAGAATACGCCGATGATGATATTGGAACATTATTAAAAGAACAATTAGAATTATGTCAAACAATTATCCTCAATAAATTTGGTGAATTAACTCAAGATCAACAAAAAGAAGTCTATCAATCTATAATGCAACTTCAACCAGGCGCTCAAATTATCTTAGCTGATCATGGCAATGTAGATGTTAGAGATATCCTTGATAAATCTTCATTCGTTTTTGAAAAAGAAGCTGAAACTGAAGCCTGGAAAGAAGAATTAGAAAAGGAAGAAGAAGGCGAAGAAGATAATCCAGAAGTCTTAGAATACAATATTCAAACATATTGTTATAAAGCTAGAAAACCATTTGATTTAACAAAATTCCAAGAATTAGTATTTGATAACCCATTTATGGACACCATTATTAGAGCTAAAGGAATTATCTATTTCTCACATGATTATGAAGATGCTTTTGTTTATGAAGCAAGTGGACAATCTAGATCAATTCAACCATTTGGTAAATGGGTAGGTTCTACAAATGCAGAAGATGTAAAATCCATTTTAAAGCAAAACCCAAAACTCGCAGCTGATTGGGATCCTACATATCAAGATAGAAAACAAGAAATCGTCTTTATTGGACAAAATTTAGATAAAGAAAAATTACAATCTTTATTAGATTCTTGCTTAGATTAATATCATTAAAACTAGCCTGGCTAATTCTTTTCTAGCCTCACTTTTTTATTGAACATTTTTATAATTTTTTTATTAGAAATATATTTTCTAATGTATTAAAATATAACTAGAAAGTGAGGTAACACAATATGAGTTATATCATTACAATTGGTAGACAATATGGATCTGGTGGAAGATACATTGCAAAAGAATTAGCAAAAAAATTAAACATAAATTTCTATGATAATGCCCTTTTAGAAAAAGTATCTCAAGATTCAGGATTATGTGTTGATTTTATTAAATCAAATGAAGAAAAGAAAGATTCTGTATTCGCCTTTTTAGGATTACATGATTCCACAAACTATTTAACATCAACTCAAAGAGTTGCTTTAGCCCAATTTGACACAATAGAAAAGATTGCAAAATCTGGAGAATCATGTGTCATTGTTGGAAGATGCGCAGATTATGTATTAAGAAATTATAAAAACTTAGTAAGTGTATTTATTTGTGCTCCTATTGAAGATAGAGTAAAAAGAGCTACAACTTATTATGGCTTAGATGAAAAAAAAGCAGCTGAAGCCTTAAAGAAAATGGATAAGAAAAGAGCTAGTTATTACGATTATTTCACCGATAAGACTTGGGGAAATGCTGAATCATATGATTTATGTATTAACTCCTCTATTGGAATTGAAGAATCAGTTCAAGTAATTGCTGACTTTGTAAAAACAAAAATTAAGTAGTCTAAATTAAGTCTTAAGGGTAACGCTTAAGGCTTTTTAAGTGCTTTGAAATAGTGATACTTTGCGCTTTTTAGTTAATTTGGCACTAAATTACTTTGCGCTTTTTAGTTAATTCTGTATAAAATTACTTTGCGCTTTTTTATTTTTTACACTATAATTAAAATGAACAAGGATAGATAAATATGATATTTAAAAGAAAAGCTTATGATAAATTATTAAATTGGAAAAACAAATCTAATGGCAAAACTGCAATTTTAATTGAAGGAGCTAGAAGAATTGGGAAATCAACTTTAGTAGAAGAATTTGCTAAGCAAAATTATAAAAGCTATATTATCATTGATTTTTCCATTGCACCTAAAAGAATAAAAGATATATTCGAGAACAGTTTAGATAATTTAGATAACTTTTTCATGATTCTTTCTTTAGAAACAGGAGTTATGCTATATAAAAGAGAGTCTTTAATTGTTTTTGATGAAGTTCAAAAATTTCCAAAAGCTAGAGAAGCTATAAAGCATTTAGTTAAAGATGGTAGATATGACTATATCGAAACTGGTTCTTTAATATCTATCAAAGAAAATGTAAAAGATATTTTAATCCCTTCTGAAGAAGAAAGTTTAACAATGTATCCTATGGATTTTGAAGAATTTGCAGAAGCATTAGGTGAATCAAATATTATTCCATATATTAAAGAATGCTTTGAAAACAAGAAACCATTAATTGATTCAATCCATAAAAAAGCATCATTTTTATTTAGACAATATATTCTTGTTGGAGGAATGCCACAAGCTGTATCTGCATTTTTAGAAAATCAAAAGCAATTTGAAGAATGTGATTTTCAAAAAAGAAACATTCTAAAAATTTATAGAAATGACATTTTAAAAATAGATAATGTATATCAAGCAAAAGTACTTTCTATTTTTGATCAAATTCCTTCTTTTTTATCTTCGCATGAGAAAAAAGTCAAAATAAGTTCTATTGATAAAAATAATAATGAATTAATATATGAAGAAACTTTCTTTTGGCTTGCTGATTCTATGATATGCAATGAATGTTTTTCATGTAGTGATCCTAACATAGGATTGTCTTTAACTGAATCAAGAAAATTCATCAAATGTTATATGGGAGATACAGGGCTCCTTCTTTCACATACATTTAATGAAAATATTAAAAACGATATTAATGTATATTCTTCATTATTACATGATAGGCTTTCTATTAATAAAGGCATGTTTTTTGAAAATGTAATAGCTCAAATGCTAACTGCCAATGGTCATAAATTATATTTTTACAATAGCTACTCTGAACAAGAACATAGAAATGACATTGAAATAGATTTCATTATTTCAAATGGAAATAAGATAGATAATAAAATAATTCCAATTGAAGTTAAATCTTCTAAAAATTACACTACAACTTCTTTAAATAAATTTAATAAAAAATATAAAGAAAGAATATCCACTTCATATATTATTCATCCAAAAAATCTTTACATAAGGGAAGATGGAATTATTTGCATTCCAGCTTATATGACAT
>CAVHUN010000061.1:0-1541 GCA_963639175.1 uncultured Prevotella sp. | reverse complement strand
ATATGACATTTTGTTTAAAATAATATTATTCTTTACTCTTATATTTTTTAGATATTTTAAATTTTAATGTTAGAAATAAAGATTAATTTATATCTAACATTAATTCTTTGAATTTAATAAAATTGTCAAATCTAGGTAATAAGAATTCTGCTTTTCCTCTTATAGTAGTATTAACAATTCCTTCTTGAGATAATTTTTTCTTATAAATTGCTAAATTCCCTTTACTCATTTTTAATTTATTCATTATTTCTTGATTTGTAGTGATTCCATTAGCAATTAATGTTAGTATTTTTCTTTCGGTTTCTGTTAGTTCACTATAAATTATTTCATAACTCCAATCACTAATTTTTAAATCAAATTCTTTTATTACACCATTTGTTAAAGTAGTTACTTTATTTCTAAATAATATATCACCTAACAATTGATATGCCATTGCATATCCTTTAGTAAATTTAGCAAGTTTAATAGAATTTTCTTCACTTGTATTAAAAGTAGTTTGATATGAATAAGCAATAGAAGAAATTGATAAAGGTGCTAATTGTATCTTAGGAGATCTAAATAAGAAAGTTAAAGATTTATCAGATTCTAATTTAGATATGTTTTTTTGTAAGCCTGTCATTAATAATCTAACATCATAATGATCAATTAAAAATCCTTGATATGCTCTTATAAAATCCACCATTCCATTATTTTTAGTAACATCATCAATAGCTACTAAAACATGAATTTCCTTTTTTTGATAGTAACTAAGTAGTTTTTCTAGATAAACATGAATACTAGATACTGGCTTTTCTCCTTTTACTTGGAAAGATATTCCTTGAAATGAGAAGGAAAATTCCACCTTTAATGTTCTTAATTTAGTTAAACCATTTTCATATAACAAAGATGCCATTTGTTCTAACATATTGTTGCTTTGAGTTAGAAGAGCAACAATCCAATTACTTTTAGCTCTATATTCATCTAATATATAACTTAATGTAACAGTCTTACCACATCCTCTTGGGCCAGTGATAAAATAAGCAGTATTCCAGGTGTATTCAATATTAAAATCTTCAAAAATAGGTTGTATTTCTTGATCCCTTTGGATAACTTTTTCATTTATTCTACCAAACGAAATTGAAAATGGGTTTTCCATAAAACACCTCCTGAATAAATATTGTACTTTGTTGTATTTTATTGTACTTTGTTGTACTTTCAAAAATATATTGTACTTTATTGTACTTTTAAATTACGGATTTAATTTCTAAAATTTAAGCATATTAAAATAACATTTCCACTTTAATAATCTACATAATAATTTATTAAATGTATATAATAATTACATGAAGTTACTCTTTGGTTTTAATATTAAAAATAAAACTTATAATAATCAAGATATTATCTTAGTAAAAAGAATAAGTGAAGATACATCTAATAAAATAAATGAATATAATAAGAATCTAAATAAATCAAACTATTTTACTAAAGGAATTCCATTTTACTTATTAGGATTAACTATTTTATCTTTAGGAGTATTTATCATTTCATTAATTATATTAATA
>CAVHUN010000060.1:0-8168 GCA_963639175.1 uncultured Prevotella sp. | reverse complement strand
TTCAATACCAATTGCAGTTGCAAGATGTGTTTTACCAACTCCAGATGAACCAATAAATAATATGTTTTCAAATGATTCGATAAATCGTAAAGATGCAAAGTCGAGAATTTGATTTTTAGAAACTGATGGTTGATATGAGAAATCAAAATCACTAATTCTTTTAATAAAAGGAAAATTAGAAATGACTAGATTGATTTCAGCAGCACGTTTTTCTCTAAAATCAATTTCTTTATTTGTTAATTCTAACAGAATATCGACAAAAGAGAGATTTTTAGAAATAGCATCATCTAAAAATGATGGTAGATACTCTTTAATTGTATTTAGTTTTAATTGTTCTAAATTATTTGATAATTGAATATAGTTAGACATTTGTATTTAGCTCCTTAGAAATTGTCATATATGTCAAGATTGACATTTGCTACCTTTTCTATATCTTCTTCTGATGCATACTTCATAGCTTCTGATTTTAAAATATTAATGTAATCTTCTTGAGCATAAGTGTAAGCTTTTTGAGTTATTTTATGTGTTTTAATCAAAGAATTGTTAAAATATATATGCAACATATTGTTAGAAATTGAAATAGAGACAGTTTTACCAATATATTGTGGGTCTAATGAATACTTTTTGTTCTCATAAGTTACTAATGCTTCTTTGGAAACAATTCTAGTAATTTCCTTAACGTCAATATAAGTGTTGATTATATTGTCATTAGCTAGAGGACGAAGGTATTCTTTTTCTTTATCAAATCTAACAAATGGTTTTTCATTTGTTGCTTGAGAGACTTCATTGTTTAGTTCTTCATTAAATTCTTGAACTATCTTTTCTAATTCTTCAATTGAATCGAATTCATAATTATATGGTCTTAATCTTTCCATCGTTCTAGCTAAAGCTTCAACTTTGCCTTTAGTTTGTGGCCTAAATGGTCTACAAGTCCAAGCTTCAAATCCCATATCTTTTGAAAATTGATAAAACGATTGATTTAATACAGCTTCTGAATAATTACTTTTAGCGTGATCTACAACAGTCTTCATATTGTCGAAAATTATTTCTTTTGGTACTCCATTAAAATATTTAAAAGCGCAAATAATTGACTTAAATACCGTATCTTGTGCTCTATCTAAAGTTAATCTAATATACTTTAATCTTGAATAGCCTAGTAGAATTAAAAATATATTGAATGTAACTGGTTCGCCTGCTCTAGTATATAAAGTCATAGTTTCTTTCCAATCGACTTGTGCTTGTAAGCCAGGGTTAGTTTCAAAACGAATTGTTGCTTTTTTAATTTCGTTAGTTTTATATGAATTACAATAATTTCTTACAGTTGTATATTTGCCTTTATATCCTTTCTTTTCAATAAATTTATAGATTGAATAATATGTACAACATAATTTCATCTTCTCATTTATTATTTCTTTGTAATCATCTAACTTTGATGGATTTACTTTTCTAATAGGTGGTTTATCAGATTTTTGATAATAATATTTTTTAGCAGTTCTGTAATCGCATCCCCATGTTTTAGCAAGTTGAGCAAAGTTTGGTTTAATTTCATCCATTTTTAATATTTGTATCCTTTCATAAACATCTTTTCTCATGTTTTGATTTTCCTCCTTAGGAAAATTTTATCAAAAGAAAAGAAATTGTTAGAAACCTACATTTTCAATTGCGAATTTCCAACAATTTCATTATGCTATTTACATCTATGAAAATTAAAACAAAGAAATCAATTTTAAAATGCGTTTAATAAATTGGTTATTATCACAATGAAAGTATCAAAGTAGTAATAGTAAAATAACAATAGACATTATTTAAAAACAAAGTTCATTTTCAATTAACTTTTTAATCACGATAATTTTAAATTAGTATTGTAATTATTCTAAATATATATCTTGTAATTGTTTGATATCTTCTTTTGATAGTTTAAGTCCATGTTCTACATAATTATCAAAATTTCCATATATTAAATCTATTTGATTTAATAAGGCTAATATATATTCTTGCTTTACTGTGTATAAATTCCTATAGACTTGTTCTAAATTAGGATTGTCTATGTCGTTTTTTAATTCTTTTATTGTAGTTTGTACATTATTTTCTATAAATGTATTTGTTAAAAGATAATCTTCTATTGCGTCTTTAGTATCTACATTTAATAATTTTAAAAGTAAAAATGCTGCAAATCCTGCTCTATCTTTTCCTACTGAGCAGTGAAATAATAATCCACCATCCTTATTTTCAATACAATATTTTATAAAGTTATGGTATGCGTCAAGGCAAAATTGATCGTTAATAAATCTTAAATATATATTTGTCATATGATTTATTCCATCTTCTTTTTCTAAGACTCTATTTACAAAGTTAACTAGTGATTGATGGTGATCTAGTTCTTTTTCATGGGTCATTCCCATGTGTTGTTCATTTAATATTGGATTTAAAATATATGTTATTTCTTCAGTTAAATTATCTTTTGATTGAATAGATTCTAAGGTGTTTCTTAAATCTATTACTGTTTTTAAATTGTATTTATGAGTTAATAAGAAAATATCTTTATTTGTGGCCATAGATAAGTTTCCAGATCTAAATAATTTGTTCTTTTTAATTTTTTTATTATCTATAGTGACTATATTTTCAAATGTTCTTGTGTTTATTAATGTTAATTCTTCTATTTTTGTAGTTGTGTTATTCATGTATCTCCTTAAGTGTATATTTATGTTTAATAGTAAAAATTATATTTAAATTATAGTAATTATACAAATATAGTGATAATATATTTATATGTAAGGGGTTTCATTAGAAAGGCTTTGTATGCAAAAAAAGAGTTTAATTTTATTAACAAGTTTATTTTTATTAGTAGGATGTAATCCTACAAACACATCTAGTGTTGTAGATTCATCTTCTTCAAGTTCAAGTCGAGATTCTTCTAGTCAAGAATCTACTTCAAAAGAAAATAGTTCTTCAAGTCAAGCTTCGTCTTCTACAAGTGAATTAAAGGCTACAAATTTATTTTTAGTAGGTGATTCTACAGTTTGTTCATTTGATGATAATTATTATTTCCCTAGATATGGTTATGGTACTCAAATTGGTAATTATTTATCAGATAAAGTTACTGTTAATAATTTAGCTTTGTCAGGTAGATCTAGTAAATCATTCTTGGCTGAGGCAAATTATCAAACTTTAAAAGATAGTATTAAAGAAGGCGATTATTTATTAATTGGCTTTGGCCATAACGATGAAAAAAATGAAGTAGCAAGATACACAAATCCTAATGGAGATGCAAATACAGAAGGTTCTTTCCAAAAGAGCTTATATGATAATTATGTTAAATTAGCTTTAGATAAAGGTGCAACTCCTATATTAGCTACTCCAATTGTTAGATTTAGTGAAACAAATGAATATACTGGAAATAATATTCATCAAACTAGTACTACAGATGATAATTTCCCAGGCGGTGATTATTCAAAAGCTATTATTGATTTAGCTACTAGTAAAAATATAGCTTATGTAGATTTAACTGCATTAACTAAAAATCAATGGTCAACTGTAGGAACTAGCCAAGCTAGAAAATATCATGCACAAATAACTACACAAGAAAATACTCTTGATAAGACTCATATTAATAAATATGGTGCTAATGTAGTAAGTTATTTATTAACTTCAAATTTATTAAATAGTGATTGTTCATTTAAAGATTATATTAAAACTGATATTTCTTTCCCAAGTGAACAAACTTATTATGTGTCTAACCCAGACTATGTTGAAAGTACATATGTTGTTCCAACTGCAAGTTCTACTATATTTACAGATGTAACTTCTCCTTGGATGGCAAGTGTATTTGGTGATGTTGGTGGGGCAAATAAAATTAGTAAAGATAAATTTAACATAGTACAAACTGATTCTACAATTAATATTAAAGCTGGAATTGGTGGTGCTGCTGGTAAAATTTCATCTACAAGTGATGGTATTGCTATGTGTTTCCAAAAGATTAGTAAAAATCAAGACTTCACTTTAAAAGCTACAATGAAATTAACTTCTTATCAAACTGGTAATGATCAAGTAGGCTTTGGCTTAATGTTAAGAGATGATATGTATATTGATACATTTTCAAGTAATGTCAATGCAAATTATGTTGCAGCTGGTGGAGTCAAATTATCAAAAGGAAATACTACAAACTTTTCTAGAGTTAACTCTACATTAACTATTGATAAAACAACAGATAAAACACCATATGCTTTAGATACTGAAGTTGAACTAGAATTAACTAGAGTTGGTAATACAATTACAAGTAAAGTTGGTGACAACACATTTACTTATACTGACTTTAATTTAACTGGTGTAGATAGTGAATATGATTATGTAGGTGTATTTGCAGCTAGACAAGCAGATGTCGCTTATACAAATGTCAGTTTAGAATTAAAATAATATATAAAAAATAGTTTATTATTGAACTATTTTAACAAAATACATTGAAAATATCATATAATTAAAAAGGAGGACTTATAATGTTAAAAGGAAATGTATTGTATGGTCAATCAGGAGGACCATCTTCTGCTATAAATTCATCTGCTTTAGGTGTAATTTTAGAAAGTTTTGCAAATAAAGATGTAATTGATAGAGTCTTTATGATGCATCATGGTATTGTTGGAGCTATCAATGACGATTTAATCGATGTAACTGATGAAAAAGTTGAAGAATTAATGAAATTAGAACACACAGCTGGCGCATTTTTTGGAAGTGTAAGATATAAACTTGCAAAATATGAAGATTCAGATGTCGACTATAAAAAAATTTTAGAAACATTGAAAAAACATAATATTCGTTATTTCTTCTACAATGGTGGTAACGATTCAATGGATACTTGCCAAAAGATTTCTAATTTCTTAAAGAATGCAAATTATGAATGTAGAGTAATGGGAATTCCTAAGACAATCGATAACGATTTACCTATTACAGATCACACACCTGGTTTTGCTACTTCTGCTAAATTTATTTCTAACGCTATTATTGATATGTCATTAGATAATCATTCTTATCCAAATGGTAAAGTAATAGTTGTTGAAATTATGGGTAGACATGCTGGTTGGTTAACTGCAAGTGCTGGACTTGCTAATTTAACTGGATATGGACCAGATTTAATTTATTTACCTGAAGTTCCATTTGATTTAGAAAAATTTGTTAAAGATGTTGAAAAAGTTTACACTAAAAAACACAACGCTATTGTTGCAGTAAGTGAAGGTGTTGTTGATAAAGATGGTAATTTCATCTCCACAGCTGGAAAGAAATTAGATGCTTTTGGACATGCTCGTTTAGGTGGTATTGGACAATATTTAGCTGATGTTATTTCAGATAGATTAGGCTATAGTTCAGTTGGTATTAATTTATCAATTTTACAAAGAGGTGCATCTAGAATTGCTTCTAAGACTGATATTGAAGAAGGTAAGAATGTTGGTAGAGAAGCAGTTAAACGCGCAATTAGTGGTGAAACTGATAAGATGATTACAATTATTAGAACAAGTGATGAACCATATACAGTTAAATACGACATCGCTCCATTATTAGCAGTAGCCAATATTGAAAAGAAAGTCCCTCTTTCAATGATTAATGAAGAGCATAACAATATCACTGATGAATTTATCAAATATTGTAAGCCATTAATTGAAGGTGAATTAGATCATGTCTTTAAAGATGGATTATTAGATTTACCTCATCTTTCTAAATACAGATATTAAAAATATATAGCTTAGCTAACAAGCTAAGCTAGTTTTAATTTATGAGTGAATTTGTAAAAATAGATAAAAAGATATTAAAAGATCCTTTAACTAATAAAGTTCCATCTAATTTAGAAATTGAATTTAAAGATGGAAAATATAACATAATAAATAAAGGACAAATAATAAAATCGTTTGAATCATTAAAAGAAGCAGATGATTTTGTAAATAATTATAAAAAACAAAATTAAACTTTCTATATATAAGTGTAGGAGTTAATACATTTACAATTTGAAACGTTAAGTAAAATCTTTTGACTTTTGACAAGTTTTAAGGTAAAATATCAAAGAATATGGCCAATAGCCATTTCTCTGTCATTTGTAAAAAATGACCGATAGACCAAAGGGAGGTGTAACATGTCAAAGAAATACGAAATCATGTACATTTTAAGACCTGAATTAGCAGCTGATGCTATCAAAGCTGAAAACGAATCCTTACAAAAGATTCTCACAGACAATGGTGCTACAGTTACTAAAGTTGACGAATCCATGGGATTACGTGAATTAGCATATGAAATCAAAAAATGCAAAAAAGGTTATTATGTTGTACTATCATTCGAAACATCTGATAACAAGGCAATCAATGAATTTGATCGTCTTACCAGAGTTAATTCTAACGTATTAAGATTTTTATTAACCGTTTCAGAATAATCTGAAAGAAAGGGAATAAAAATATGAATAGAGTTGTTTTAATCGGTAGACTTGTAAGAGATCCAGAATTAAAAAAGACCCCAAGTGGTTCTTCTGTTGTCTCTTTCACTTTAGCAGTAGATAATCAAAGAAGTAAGAACTCAAATGAAAAATCTGCTTCTTTCTTTCCTTGCACAGCTTGGAATGCCACTGCTGAAAATGTCGCTAGATTTATGAAAAAAGGTTCACTTGTTGGTGTTGATGGACGTTTAAATCAACGTTCTTATCAATCCAAAGATGGACGTAATGTGAACGTAATTGAAATTATTTGTGAACAAGTTCAATTCTTAGAAAGAAAAGGCGATGCTAGTGAAGCAGGATATAGTGAAGATTATTCTTCTTCTGATTCAAATAGTGAACCTTCAAACGGAATCGATACAACAGATGATCAATTACCATTCTAATTAAGAAAGGAATAAAGTAAATGTATAAGAAAAAGGCTCCTGCCAAAGTTTGTTACTTTACTAAGAATAAGATCGATCACATCGATTACAAAGATGTCGAACTCTTAAAGAAGTTTATCTCTCCTTCTGGAAAGATCACTCCTAGAAGAATTTCTGGCACCTGCGCAAAGCATCAAAGAGAATTAGCTAAAGCTATCAAGAACGCAAGATTCATGGCTTTACTTCCTTATGTTGCTGACTAATTAGTAAATAACTGATTTATAAAATTGAGTACTGATTAAGTTCAGTACTTTTTGTTTAGAAAAAAATCAAAGTTGTAAAAACTACTATCTTTTGATAACATTAATTTGTTAATTATGATTAAGCAATACAAAAAAGAATACGATTATTCTTATACATTAGGATTTTTTCCAACATTTGAATTAATAAATAATAAAAAAGAATATTTAAAGTGCGTATATGTATCTTCTTCTTGTTTAGATACTCCTGGATATAAAAAATTAGAAACCCTAGTTGATAAAAATAAGATTATAATTTCTCAAAATGTATTTGATAAATTAAAAGAAAAAGATAATGATCATGTTATTGGTGTTTTTTATAAGTATAAGCAAGAATTAGATAAAAATAAAAATCACATTGTATTAGTAAATCCATCAGACATGGGAAATTTAGGAAATATAATGAGATCTATGTTAGCTTTTGATTACACTGATTTAGCAATTATTTTACCTAGTGCCGATCAATTTAATCCAAAAACAGTTCGAGCAAGTATGGGAGCAATGTTTTCAATTAATATTGAAACATTTACTAGCTTTAAAGATTATATTGATAAATATAATAGAGAATACTATCCATTTATGTTACAAGCTAAAAAGCAATTACACGAAATAAATAATATAAAAGGTAATTATTCTTTAGTGTTTGGAAATGAAGCAACAGGATTACCAATAAGCTTTTTAAATGAAAATGCAGTGAAAATTGAACAATCTAATAAAGTAGATTCTTTGAATTTAGCAACTGCGGTAGTAGTTGGATTATATTCATTTAAATATTTTAAAAATAACTAAATATAAAAATATAGCTTTAAATAATTTCTTTATATAAATAATATGTTTTTGATAATATATTAGTATTTTTGCGATGAAATAATATGTAAAACAAATTAAATTGTACACAATTTCACTTAAATCTTGATTATTATTTGATTTAAGGTATAATTTAAATAGGAGGTAAGTAATATGATTAGCTTACATAAAAAAGCGAGACTGTCAAGAAAGTTTGTGTTTTTTAATTTAGTCAGCTAATAAGTCAAAACC
>CAVHUN010000059.1:0-6039 GCA_963639175.1 uncultured Prevotella sp. | reverse complement strand
CTCAAACAAAAGATATAACTTTCAAATGAGTAGAGGTCTAACATCACCTAGAAGAGTATATGTATATTTATGACATATATTATCTTTTGAAGATAAAGAAGTGTTATACTTCTTTAAAGCGAAACAAGTTTCGCTTTTGTTCTGTGCTTTCTTATAGTTATTTAAAAATATTTAATATATAATATTAAATGCGCTTATAAAAAGGAGAATTATTATGGCAGAAGAAAAATTAACTGATCAAGAATTAGCAAGAAGAAATAAATTGCCAAAATATGTTGAAATGGGTGTTAATCCTTTTGGACAACGTTTTCAAGTTACTGCTTCAAGTAAAGATATCAATGAAAAATATAAAGATAAAAATCATGAAGAATTAGAAGAATGCAAAGATGAATATGTCTTAGCAGGTAGAATTATGCTTTTAAGAAAAATGGGCAAAGCTTCATTTTTCAATATTTCTGATAAATTTGGAAAGATGCAATGTTATATTTCTTTAAATAATGTTGGAGAAGAAAACTACGCATTATTTAAATTAGCTGATGTTGGAGATATTGTTGGAGTAAAAGGTACTCCTATGAAAACTCAAACTGGTGAAATGACAATTAAAGTTGAACATTTCACTCATTTAACAAAGGCTTTAAAACCATTACCAGAAAAGTTCCATGGTTTAACTGATGTTGAAGAAAGATATAGAAAAAGACATCTTGATTTAATTATGAATCAAGAATCAAGAAGAATTGCTTTCTTAAGACCAAAAATCATTAGAGAAATCCAAAACTTCTTAGATAAACAAGGCTTTGTCGAAGTAGAAACAAGTATTTTACAACCTATTTTAGGTGGTGCTGCTGCTAGACCATTTATCACTCATTACAATGCTTTAAATAGAGATTTCTATTTAAGAATTGCTACTGAATTAGCATTGAAGAAATTAATTGTTGGTGGAATGGAAAGAGTTTATGAAATTGGTAGACAATTTAGAAATGAAGGTGTTGATACAACTCATAACCCAGAATTTACATCAATGGAATTATATCAAGCATATGGTGATTTGTCTGATATGATTCAATTAACTGAAGATTTGATTAGATATTTAGCTATTGAATGTACTGGGGGAACAAAAATTCACTGGTTAGGTCATGATATTGATGTTGGCCCAGAATTTAAAAAGGCAAGTATGTGTGATTTAATCAATGAAAAAATCGGCGTTGATTTTTATAAAGTAAATTCAACCCAAGAAGCTCTTGAACTTGCTAAAAAGTATGATGTACCAGTCGAAAATCACTTCAAGTTTGGTCATATTGTTAATGCCTTCTTTGAAAAGTTTGTTGAAGATAGCTTAATTCAACCTACTATTGTTTATGGACATCCTCTAGATATTACTCCTTTAGCAAGAAAGAATGATAAAGATCCTCGTTTTACTGAACGTTTTGAACTTTATATTGCTACAAAAGAATTCTGCAATGCTTATACAGAATTAAATGATCCTATCGATCAAAAAGAAAGATTTATTCAACAAGTTAAAGAAAAAGAACAAGGAAACGAAGAAGCTAACGAAATTGATTACAATTTCTTAGATGCTCTTGAATACGGTTTACCTCCTACTGGTGGTATTGGATTTGGTATTGATAGATTAGTAATGTTCTTAGCTGGTGTTGATTCAATTAGAGAAGTTTTACTTTTCCCAGCAATGAAAACAATCAATAAAGATGAACAATCTCAATTTAAGACTCAACAAGTTAATCAAGTTGTTGAACAAGTAAAAGAAGAACCAATTGATTTTAGCAATGTTGAAATTGAACCTTTATTTACTGATTCAGTTGATTTTGAAACATTCTCAAAGTCTGATTTTAGAGCAGTAAAAGTAAAAGCATGTGAAGCAGTTAATAAATCTAAGAAGTTATTAAAATTCACATTAGATGATGGAACTGGTACAGATAGAATAATTTTAAGTGGAATTCATTCTTATTATGAACCAGAACAATTAGTTGGTAAAACATTAATCGCTATTGTTAACTTACCTCCTAGAGCAATGATGGGAATTGAATCTTGTGGTATGTTATTAAGTGCTGTTAACAAACAAAATGGTGAAGAAAAACTCCATTTATTAATGGTAGATGATCATATTCCTGCTGGAGCAAAATTATATTAATGATTACAAAAATTATTAAAGATGGCTCTAAATTAGAATTAGCCATGTATTTAGATGATGAACAAACTAAAGTAGGTTATATACTAGCTGAAATTGAAACCTCTAATATTATAAGTGCTAACTCAACAGTTGTTAATGAAGAATTTAAGGGTCAAAAAATAGCAGGGAAATTAGTGGAACAATTGATTGGTTTTGCAAGAAAAAACAACTACAAAATCAAACCTGTATGTTCTTATATTCAACACTATTTTTCTAAAAATGAAGAGAGTTTAAAAGAATATTATTTAATAGATTTTCTTATATTTTCTCTATCTAAATTCAATTGTGATTTTAAATCACTTAAAGAGGCGAACTTAGTTTCGTCTCTTATTTTTTTGACAAATTCTAATTTGACATTCTTATTATATATATCTTGATTAAAATCAAAGATGTTTGTTTCTATACTTCTAGTTAGTAGTTCATCTATTGTAGGATGAGTTCCTATATTTGTCATAGAAAGATATCTTTTATTATCGACAGTTAAATAAGTGGCATAGACTCCATTTGGTAAAATAGGATAATTGTAATTAGGAATTATATTAGCGGTAGGAAAATTAATCTTAGTGCCATTATGAAGACCGTGAACTACTTCTCCAGTTATAAAATAATTTCTGTTTAATAATTTGTTAGTTTTTAAAAGATCCCCTTCAAGAATTAGATTAATAATATTTGAAGTGGATATTTTTTGATTGTTATCATTTATAAAATTGACAATATGGACATTAAAATATTCACTTAATAATTTTGAATCTCCTTTTCCATATTTACCAAAAGTAAAGTCTTTTCCTATATAGATATTCTTAATATTTAATGGCTTTAAAATGTTGTAAATAAAATCTAAACTAGACATATTCATTAGTTCATCTGTAAAGTCTAAAGTTATTAATCCTTTAATAGATGTTGAAGATAAAATATCTATTCTATCTTGGATAGATGTTAATAAATATTTATTAGTTTTTTTAGAAATTAAATACTTAACATCTCCATTAAAGGTTAATACGTATACATCATCATTTTCGTTAAGTGCTTGTTTAATTAAATGGATGTGTCCTAAATGTAAGCCATCAAAAAAACCTAGGCATATTGTAATTGGCTTATCAAATTTAATTTGATTAGTATTTAAATTATATATTTTCATATTTTAAAACATTTGCACCACTTTAAACTTAGAAGAATTATCAATTCTTTCATATAAAGCTATGGTCTTATTATTATAAATAAATAAGACTTGATTTATATCTAAATTTTTTAAAGTGATGATATTTCCATGTTGAACATATTTATATAAATTATCATTTATTATGTAATTAGGAATAAAACTTAAAACATCTTTGATAGGTATTAAATCGGTTGTAGTTATATTTTCAATAGTTTTGGCATCTTCTATTTTAAAATCACCTACTTGAGTTCTTCTTAAATAAATTAAATGTCCTAGTTCATTTAATTTTGTGGCTATATCTTCCCCTAAAGTTCTTATATATGTTCCTTTAGAAACTTTAGCAGTGAAGGTAATTGTATTATTTGTAAATGAATTTAAATGTATTTCTTTAATTGTTATTTTTCTTGGCTTTACATCTATTTGAATATTTTGTCTTGCTAATTCATATAGCTTTTTTCCGTTTACTTTAATTGCAGAATACATAGGTGGAATTTGTTCTATTTCACCTAAAAATGAATTTAATACTTTTTCAATTTCTTCTTTTGAATGATAAGACACTTCTTTTTTATCAATTATTTCACCTTCTAAATCTAAAGTGGATGTCTTTTCTCCTAATTTTAAAGTGGCGATATAAGTTTTATCTCCATCTTCAATTAAAGGAAATGTTTTAGTTCCTTTATTTATTCCACATATTATTAATCCACTTGCAAAAGGATCTAATGTTCCTAAATGTCCGACTTTTTTAGTATCAAATATTCTTTTAAGTGGGATTTCTTCTTTAGTAGTTGAATTACCGATTTTTTTATCTATTAATACAATTCCATTTAATTCCATACTTTATAAATATACTAAAAGAGAATAAAAATATAAATAGTGGATTGAATTAAGAGACTATTAAAGGGGTTATATAAATTTAGAAAACATGCGTATAATTTACTTAATGTGTCGAAAAATGATAGATTAAGTAAATTATAGAAAGGAGTCAAAATGCTAATAGGAAGACAAAAAGAAATAGAATTATTGAATAATATCTATAATGATAATACATCTCATTTTGTTGCAATATATGGAAGACGTAGGATTGGTAAAACTTATTTAGTAAATGAAGTCTATAAAGATAAGATTTTGTTTCATCATTCAGGTGTAGCAAATGGAAATTTAAAAGAACAACTATTTGCGTTTTCATCTTCTTTAAAAAATTCTTCTTATACTCCAAGTCAAAAGGTAACTAATTGGTTTGATGCATTTGAAGAATTAAAAGATTTAATTAGAAATTCATCTTTAACACGAAAAGTCATATTTATTGATGAACTTTCTTGGATGGATACTCCAAAATCTGATTTTATGAAAGCTTTAGAGTCTTTTTGGAATGGATGGGCATCTTCAAAAGAAGATATTATTTTAATAGTGTGCGCTTCTGCTACTTCTTGGATGTTAAAAAAGATTATTCATAATAAAGGTGGTTTGTACAATAGACTCACTCAACAAATACATCTTGGTCAATTTTGTTTAAAAGAATGTGAAGAATACTTCAAATCAAAAGGTATAGTGGTAAATAGAATTCAAATATTGGAATATTATATGATACTTGGAGGAGTTCCTTATTATTATAATTTCATCAATAAAGGATTAAGTGTTCCGCAAAATATAGATAATATGTTTTTTAAAGAAGATGCTCCTTTAAAAGACGAATTTAAATATTTGTTTTCGTCTATTTTTAAAAACCCAGATGTATATTTAAAAATAATAAGTGCTCTTGCAAAAAAGAAAATTGGGTTAACAAGAGATGAAATAATTGAAACTTCTAAGATAGTAAATTCTGGTGATTTATCTATTAAACTTGAAGAATTAGAATCATGCGGCTTTATTAGAAAATATAATTGTTTCGGAATGAAATCTAAAGGCGCAATGTATCAAATAATTGATAGTTTTGTAATTTTCTATTATTCATTTTTAGAAAAGAAACCTGATGACGAAAATTTCTTTCAAAATTTATTTTCCACTCCAACTATAAACACTTATTTTGGATTCGTATTTGAAAGAGTTTGCATGATGCATGTTAATCAAATTAAAGAGAAATTAGGAATAAGAGGTGTATATACTCAAACTAATTCATGGTATTGCAAAAAAGATGATGAGCTAGGTATTAATGGCTCTCAAATTAATTTATTAATAGTCAGAAAAGATCAAATTATTAATTTGTGTGAAATGAAATTCTGTGATGTTTTATTTAATCTAACTGATAAAGTTATGCTATCAATTAACAATAAAATTAACGATTTAAGACTTGTTACAAAAACTAAGTATGCAATACATCCAACAATAATTACTCCTATCGGTTTAAAAGAAAACGCCAATGCATTTTCTATCCAAGCTGTTATCACTTTAGATGATTTATTCTTCTAAATTCTAATTAAAACTTCAATAAACTCTTTTTATAAAATAAAAAGAGTAGTAATATAATCGTTGTGAAATATTTTGTCTGTTACAATGAAATTTTTTCAAATGATGATCTAAATAAAAGAGAAGTTATAAGAACAGAAGCTTATAATTTAACGATAAAGTTTTTGACTAGAAAACAAATTCCTAACAATTTTATATGTGAAGAATTTAACCAGTTAAAAGCCTTCTTTGAGTCTAAAGAATTCACTGATGTCTATTTTCTTTCGCCTTTTATTATTAATCAATCTAAGCT
>CAVHUN010000058.1:0-9488 GCA_963639175.1 uncultured Prevotella sp. | reverse complement strand
CTAAGTTCTTAAATAAATACTTTAAAAACTAGAAATTACGACATATTACGCCAAAATTATAGGCGCAACTGCAAAAGATGGGATATTAAATAATTAATAGATAATACAATGAAAAATTGTTTGAAATCATAAACTTTTACATTTGAAAATTAGATTGAATTTAAATATTAAAATTAATTTAAACTAGCAGAAGCAATATCTTACTTATTAGACTCACTATCCATCTTTTTAAAGACTTTTGGAATATATATTAAATAACAAATAGTTGAAATAATAGCTGAACAAATATCACCAAGTGGTTCTGCATAAAAACACCCAGAAGCATCATTAGTAATTAATGGAATTATAAAAATAGCAGGAACATAAATAACTATTTTTCTTATTAAAGATAACCAAATTGAAAAATGAGCTTGGCCTAGACCAGTAAGGCCATCTACAAATACATATTGGAAAGCAAGTGGAATTATGCCTATCATGTAACAAATAATGTATTTATAGCTTGTATTTACTATTTCCATATTTACATTTTCTTTACCTAGTCCAATAAATAAAGTGGCAAATGGTTTAGCAACTAAAAATGAAAGTCCAAAGCAAATAGTAGTAAATATAACTGCAATTAATAATATTTGTTTTTCAGCTTTGATGATTAATTCTTTGTTATTTGCACCATAATTGTAGCCTAATATGGGTTGAGTACCACTTGAAATTCCTAGTAGTGGTCCAGTAATTAAAGTTTGATAAGCTTGAACAATAGTAACTATTTCAATATAGAAATCCCCTTGAGTTCCACCATATAATTTTAAGGCGCTATTTAATAAAATTAGAATCAAAGAATCAGTAGACATAATAATAAAAGGGGAGAAACCTAATTTTAATATTTGCTTCATCAATTTTATATCGTAATTACCAAAAGATAATTTGACAGAAGATTTTCTAATTAATAAATATAAAACAAAAACAAAAGAAACAAATTGAGAAATAACTGTAGCAATAGCTGCGCCTTTTACTCCTAAATTTAAAGCGTACATAAATAAAGGGTCTAAACCGACATTTAAAATACAACCAATAACAGTAGTACACATTGCTTTAACTGATTCACCTTGAGCAATTAAATATTGATTTAAGCTAGTAGTTAATATGCAAAAGAAAGTTCCAACTAAATAAATATATAAATAATCTCTTGCATAAGTGATACTATTTTCACTTGCACCAAATAAAAACAACACTTGATTAGCTAAACTATAAAAAATCACGATTAAAATAGTAGATATAACTATCGACATTAAAAGGGCATTAGCCAAGATTTTCTTAGCTTTTTGATAATCTTTACTACCTAAGGCCATTGAAAAAATAGGAGCCCCACCAAGACCAATTAAAAAAGCAAAAGAAGAAATAAAAGAAACAATAGGGGAACAAACTCCCACTCCAATTAATGCTATTTCACCTATTTGAGGTAAGTTTCCAACATAGATTCTATCTACTATGTTATATAAGACATTGATTAGTTGAGCTATCATAGAAGGAATAGCTAAATAAAAGATACTTTTTAATGTGTTTTGATTACCTAAATAAGAACTTTTCATAATTTTTAGACAACAAGAATTCTATCACTTAAAAAAATATATAACAATAAACTTACTTAATAATAAATGTTAAAGTAGATGGTTGATGATCTGAATATGCAAAACCATTTTCACCAATTTTAGTAGTGTAAGTTGATTTTACTTCAATATTATTTGAAACTATAAATCCATCAACTGTAGATACAAAAGTGGAATTAGGAGTATAAATTACATCACAATCTCTACAACTTGGATTTGAATTAGAAGCATATATTTTAAAACCATCATCAAATGGGGAAGTTTTATTTTCATTAAACATATAATTTAACCAGCTTGGCCTATGTTGTTTAATAATGTCTTTATAAGCGTAATTTGAAAAATCATATTGAGGATATAATGGGTTATTTGTAAGTAAATCGTGATTAAAATCCCCACTAGCAATTACATAATTTCCTTTAGAATATTCTTCTTTCATAAAGGAATATAATTCTTGAATTTGCTTATTTCTAATTAATCCACCTTCATCATAAGCAGACATATGAGAATTTATAAACACTAATTCTTTGGAGTTATCTAAGTTTAATCTATTAACTACAAAGCATCTATCTAAATCGAAGAATTTAGAAAATGAATCAGAAATTGTATATTCAACCCTAGATGAAGATTGGATATTATATTTAGATAAACTTAGTAATCCTGATAAAGATTTACCGATAGGATCATTTAATGGATAACAAAGATAACTAGAATTGTAATTGATTCCAAAAGTTGAATCGTATGTTTTAAATTTATTATTTATATATTCTACTTGATTGATATGATATGCGCGATCACTAGAAACATCTACTTCTTGAAAAGCGTAAAAATCACTATTTAATTTTAAAATTTCTTCAGTTAAACAAGTGGTATTTTTATAAACATCATCATAAGAAATGCCTTTTCCATAAGTTCCTTTTGTTTTAGTACCATCTTCATTTTCACCTTCATCCATAAAGAAAGTGTAATTAGAAGAATATGCACCAAATCCATAATTAATAGTAGTTAAGGTCAATTCTTTGTTTGTTTCTACTAAATTAGAAGAACTGTTTTTAGTAACATCTAAATTGATATTTCCAACTCTTGAATATGAACTAAAAACATAAATTACATATCCACCAACGATTAATAAAGGGATTAAAATAACGATTGCTAGACTGATTAAAACAATCTTAAGTGTCTTTTTCTTTTTCATATATTTAGTCTAACATATATTTTTAAAAATTTTGATTGTTAATTTTTAATTATTTGGTAAGTTGGATTAATAGTTATATTATCAACTAAGTCATGAATTATTAAAATTGAAGTAAATTCTTCATTTTCTAGATAAGGACTAGAAGATAATTTGAATAAGAAATCTTGGCTAGGAATAGTGATGATTTTATGTTCTTTTTTCTTGGGTTTTATATTCTTTTCTAATACGGAAAATACGTAAGAATTAATAATGTTTTCATCTTTAATTTTAATAATTCCATATAAATATGAAAAAGTATCATATGAATATGGATCAAGTAAATTAGCGATGGCTTTATCATATTCAATTGAATTAATGCTTCCATCAAATGGTGAGACTAATATATTTATTTTATCTTTATGAATTTTAATATATGAATCGTATGTAGAATTTTGTTGAATGTTTTTTTGTTGATTAATTTGATTTATTACATCTAGCCCATATTTTAATGTTTTTATTCTTTTATTAACTTGATTAGTTGAATATGTTAAAAACTCATCATAATTAAAATCGTTATCTTTTATAAAATTGTTTTTAACTATACTTAGAGGGATATCTAAAAACAAAGATAACATAATAATATTTGTCAATTTCAATTGACCTCTAGAATAATAACGATATTTGCTAATTGGATCGATATAATTAGGTACCAAGATTCCAATTTTATCGTAATATCTTATTGATTTTATACTCAATCCAGATATTTTAGAAAATTCACCAATTGATAAATACTTTTTGTCTAACATATGTTGACTCTCCCATATGGGTATAGTTTATCATTATTTTTTGGTGGTGAATATATGAATACAAATTATACAATTAGAAAATTATTAAAATTCTCATTTCCTACTATTATCATGATGATATTTACTAGTATTTATGGTGTAGTTGATGGATTATTTATAAGTAATGTTGAAGGTGACACAGCTTTTTCAGGTGTAAATTTAATTATGCCTTATATTATGATATTTGGTACATTTGGATATATGTTTGGAACTGGTGGTTCGGCTTTAGTTTCTAAAACTTATGGTGAAGGTGATGTAAATAAGGGCAATAGATATTTTACAATCATTTTTGAAACTTTAATTGGAGTAGGTGTAATTTGTACTATTGTCGGTTATTTTACAATTAAAGATGCTGCTAAATTATTAGGTGCAAATGAACAAATGCTTCCATATTGTCAAGATTATGGAAAGATATTAATTTTGTTTATTGGATTTTTTATGATTCAAAATGCTTTCCAATCATTTATGGTTTTAGCTAATAAGCCTAACTTAGGATTTGTTTTCACTTTGATTGCTGGATTAGTAAATATCTTTGGTGATTATTTATTAATTTATGTTGTAAAAATGGGAGTAGCTGGAGCAGCTATTGCTACTGGTGCTTCTCAAATAATTGGGGCATTATTACCTATTTGTTATTTAATTATTAATAGAAAAAAACTTCAACTTAATTTTGTAAAGACAAAATATGAAATAAAACCAGTTTTAGATTCTTCTTTAAATGGTTTATCTGAAATGGTTACAAATGTTTCAATGTCTTTAGTAAATATGTTATTTAACGCTCAACTTATGAAATATATTGGACAAGATGGAGTTACTGCCTTTGGTATTATCATGTATGTTGGATTTATCTTTACTGGTATATATTTTGGCTTTTCTATTGGTGTTGCTCCTATTATTTCTTATCAGTATGGCGCTAAAAATAAAAAGGAATTACAAAACTTATTTAAAAAATGCATGATAATTTATGCTGGTTTTGCTTTAGTAGTAGCAAGCTGTAGCATTGGATCAGCTAGATTTTTAGCTTCAGCTTTTATAAAAAATAACGAGGAATTACTTGCATTAAGTACTAAGGCATTAAGATTATATTCAATTGGTTATTATCTTTCAGGATTTAATATATTTATTTCTTCATTCTTTACCGATTTAAATGATGGCTTTGTTTCTGGATTTATTTCACTTGTTAGAACTTTAGTATTTCAAATCATCGCTATATATTTAATTCCAATGATTTTTGGACAAGATGGATTGTGGATAGCAATAGTATTTGCAGAATTATTATCTTTAATTGTCTGTGCTATTTTCTTAATTACTAAAAACAAAAAATACGGCTATATCAAAACAAAGAATGGTAATAAAGAAATAGCTAGTAAAACTAATTAAAAATCTATATTAATTCTAAGATATCTTCAAATTTACAATTTAATGCTTTTGCTAAATTATATATTGAAATAGCAGAAGCTTTATTTATATTTTTAACACCTAATTCATATTGTTGAAGTGTTCTTAAATTTACTCCTGATTTATCTGCTAATTCTTTTTGAGTTAATCCTGCTAGTTTTCTAAAGTATTGAATACGAGTTGATTTGAGATTATCTTTAATTTTATTATTGACTATTTCTACAAACTTTTCTTCATTAGCTTGATGTAGGCTTTCACATAAATTTAAGATGCCTTTCATTGTGATTTGAGAATGAATAAATTCAAAAGATTGACTTGTTTTATATTGATAATAAGCTAATATCCATCCACACCAATAATAAGGAGAATAATCAAAGTTATTTTGAGTAGGTTTTATAACATCGCTAAAATTAGTTTTTTGAAATACATTTAAAACAAGTTCTGCTCCAGACATTCCTAAAATGATATTGATATTACATCTTTCAAATAATGTTGAATAACCACTTGCTATAAATAAATCCATAAATTTATCCATTTCAAGATCGTATGAATTAAAAGCATAATCAAAAGCTTCTCCTAAGTTTTTCATCATGTATTCAAGATAAATTGAATTGTATTTATTTGTGTTCATTATAATTTCTTTTGAATAATATCTTTTATAAATATTTTTGTTACTTCTATAGACGTACTTTTTCAAATTACAAAAATTTAAATAAAAAAGATGCGACATTTGCCACATCTAATTATTCATAATGGTGAACCACGAGGGACTCGAACCTTCGGCCCGCTGATTAAGAGTCAGCTGCTCTACCAACTGAGCTAGTGGTCCACAATGCACTTTAATAGCGCTAAATAATGATAATATAAAGGCAGTCAAATTTCAAGTGTTTTTTAAATTTTTATATAATAAATTAAATAAAGTGGTCTTTGGATTTGTAAAAAAATTAAAAAGAAATTGTTACACTAATTTACAAAGAATTGACAATCTAGTAAAATAAACTTGTTTTAAGGCACAAGAAATGACTTTAAGTATAAATATGTCGTTATTATCTTCAGTTAGCTCAATTACTATTGGCAACTTTTTTTATTTGCTAGGACAATCTCCTTTAATTGTAATCACAGTATTACTAGCTTTAGGAGTTGTTTTTATTAATGGTTGGACAGATGCTCCTAATGCAGTAGCTACTTGTATTTCCACAAAAGCTATTTCACCCAAAAAAGCAATTATTATGTCTGCTGTATTTAATTTTATTGGTGTAATGTTATTTTCTTTATTTGCAGCTGGTGTTGCTGATACTATTGCTGGTATTGTTGATTTTGGCTCATTTGAAAGTAATGATCCAAGTGCAATTGCTAATGCTAAAAATGCTTTAGTTGGTTTATCAGCTGGTATGATTGGTGTAGTAACTTGGGGTGTACTTGCTTGGGCAATTGGAGTTCCTTCAAGTGAATCTCACGCTTTAATTGCTGGTTTAACTGGTTCTTGTTTTGCTTTAATCGCTATGGGAAAGACTGCTACTCCTGGTGGTCAAGCTTGGGCAGATGTTGGAATTGGTTTTGCTATTTCAAGTGTTGTTGGTTTAGCTTTAGGATATTTAACTACAAAATTAATAGAAAAAATTTGTTATAAAATGGTAAGAAGTAAGACAAGAAAGTTCTTTAAATGGGCACAAATTGCTTCTGCAGCTGGTATGTCATTAGCTCATGGTGCTCAAGATGGTTTAAAATTTATTGGTGTTATTTACCTTTGTTTATTTTTAGGAACAGTCGCTTATCCTTCTACAGACTTAGGAGTTTTAACTAATCCAAATACTCCTGGTTTCTCACTTAATTTTTACGATAATCCTGCATTTTTATGGCTACCAGTTTTAGTTTCAATTGTCATGGGAATTGGTACAAGTATTGGTGGATATAGAATTATTAAGAAAGTTGGTATGGGAATGGTTGATTTACAGCCTTACCAAGGCTTTGCTACAGATATTTCTGCTTTTATTGCTTTAATGGTTTCTTCATTCTTAGGTTGGCCAGTTTCAACTAGCCAAGTAAAAACTTGTTCAATTATTGGTGTTGGGTTAACTAGAGGTGTTAAATCAGTTAACTGGAAGATTGCTCTAGATATGGTTTTAACATGGGTATTCACATTCCCAGGGTGTATATTTATTGGTTTTGTTATGACTTATTTACTTTTCTATATACCTGGTATTTGTTAGGAGGATTTATTTATGTCAATTTTTAAGCAAAAGACAAATTACTTTTTTGAACAATTTGTTATCGTTGGAGATTATTCTTTAAAAGCGGTAGAAATATTAAAAGAAGGATTAACTAATTTTAAACCAGAAAATTCTTTAAAATTGAAAAATGATGTTCATTTAGTAGAACACCAAGCTGATTTAGTTAAACATGAAGTTGAAGAAAGATTAGCTAAAGAATTCATCACTCCTATTGATAGAGAAGATATTTTCTTATTATTAAATAACATTGATGATTTAACTGATTCTATTGATGAAATTTCTTATAAATTATATATGAGAAACTATGAAAAATTACCTGAACATACAGATTTATTCTTACAAAAAAGCTTTGATGGTATTGTGGCAGTTAACAATGTTTTAAAACAATTGACTACTTCTTATAATGATAAAGCAAAACTTGATCCTTTAATTGAAAAAGTTAAAGAAATTGAAGAAGAAGCTGATCATTTATATGAAGAAAATGTTCATGCATTATACGCAAGTGATAAAGATATTTCTTATAGAGAAATAGTTCAAATCGAAAAAATGTATTCTATGTTTGAATATGTAACTGATAAATGTAGAGATATCACTAGAACAGTCTCTATAATCATGTACAAAAATATGTAATTTTTAAAAAAACAGATTGAAATATATCTGTTTTTTTGTTAAATTATACTCTTGAATGAGGGAGTAGGTTGCTTTAAATAGTGACAAGTCAACATACTGGAGAATATCCTGGTTTGTCTTAAATACCAAGACTCATGTAAAAAGAGGTTTGGTATGGATTTTTTAAACATTTTTCTTGTAAGTGTATCAATGAGTGTTGATGCAATGACTGTCAATGCAACTAACGGAATTAAAAACGAAAAGATTAAAAAGTATAAACTGGTATTAATCGGTTTAGTTTTTGGTATTTTTCAGTTTGTTATGCCTTTAATTGGATATTTTGTCGCTTATGCTTTTAAAAATTATTTAGAGCAAATAAAGACAGCTATTCCTTGGATTGCTTTTGCTTTATTGTTGTTTTTAGCAATTAATTCATTTGTAGAATTTATAAAAGATAGAAAAAAAGCTGATGAAGAATTAAAACAAGAAGATAATTCTAATATTTCTTTATGGAATGTATTTACTCAAGCAATTGCTACTAGTATTGATGCTTTGTGTATTGGATTTGTCTATTGTACTTATTCAATTCCTCAAGCTTTAATTGTTTTTACTTGTATTGGTGTAGTTACTTTTATTTTATCTGCTTTATGTGGATTATTTGCTAATAAGTTAGCTAAATTATTGGAAAACTGGGCAAGTTTAATTGCTGCTATTGTCTTTGTAGTAGTTGGTGTTAAGATCCTTTTAGAAGGTTTAGGAATTATTTAATTAACTCAATTTGTGTTTTAGTATATTAACTTATTATTAATCAGTTTATTCTTGAGATAAAACTAATTTCTTTAATATAATTTTAAAGAGGAAAATAATATGTTAGAAGAAGAAAATGATAAAATAGATTCCAATATAGAACAAATAATAGAAGAAAACTTTACTTTTCCTATTGAATATAACAAGATGTTAAAAAATTATTTTCAATTTGATGAAGATAAAAAATGCGTATATGTCGATTTGAAATTTAATAGTGTGGATGATTTATTTGAAAATAGTGTAGGAAACTTTTCTAGTTTGATGGTAAATAAAGATGCAGTAGATACAATGGATAATATTTTAAAAATGATTCCTAAAAGATACTGTGTTGAATTTGTTATTAAAATTAAATACACAAAAGATTATCCATTAGATTTTATAAAGAAAAACTTCATGACTAGTATGGGGCTACTAAATTTTATGAAATATAGAGATAATCATAAAAAGGAAATAGCAAGTATTTCATTACTGTCTTTTGGAATTCTTTTATTATTGTTAAATGTTATTTTCTTTGGTAGTAATTTGTTTCCAAATATTTCTGGAACTTGGAAAAACATCGCTTCTGAAATATTAGATATCGCTGCTTGGGTTTTTGTTTGGGAAGCTATCACTATTTATTTTATTGAATTGAAGATTGAAAAGATTAAAGAGAGAAATATGAAAAAGAGAATCAAAAAGATTTCTTTTGAAAAAATTAAATAAAGTATTATGTAAAAAATCAAGAAGGGGGCTGTTGAAAAACCTAAATTTTAAAAAGGGTGGATTAACAGTCCTTTTTTCATGAAAAAAGAGAAAATTCTATTAAAATCTTCTCTTTTGATAAAAT
>CAVHUN010000057.1:0-14385 GCA_963639175.1 uncultured Prevotella sp. | reverse complement strand
TCTAAATGTTTAAAAAGTTATATTTTACATAGTACAACGGGCTGGGAAAGTTTTATTTAAATATGAACTAGCCATTGATCCACCTAAAGAATGTCCACTCATATACCAATTAGTTATTTCTAGTAATAATCCCTTTTAGAATTAGCGTCATTAATATTAAAAACTGCTAAATTAAATGGCATCTTTACTAGGACAGAACTAATTCCATTATCAGATAAGTCTCTTTTTTATTTACAACTTGTTCCATACATAATTAATATACTCATTTAGTACTTGAATGTAACACTTATAATCCAATAATATCTAAAGGACAATAATATACTTCATCATTTATTGGAAACACTTTATTAGAAGAATCAATAACTAATCCTATATTTACATTCTTATTGTATTTTTTCAACACGTTAAATTTCTTAGTATGACTAACTGGATTAATTTCCTTTTTAATTTCAATAGGATATATAGAATCAAATTCTTCTATTATTAAATTAACTTCGTATTTATCCTTATCTCGATAATAATAAATATTAGAAGTTGATTTAAAATCATTGTAATAAGATTTAATTATCTCAGATACCACATAAGTTTCATAAAATGCTCCTGCAAATGCACTTCTTTCTAATATTTCAGCTGATGGCATACCTGCTAAATATGTGCATAATCCAGTATCTAAAAAATACAATTTAGGAGTCTTAATTATTCTATTAGATAAATTAGCAGCATAAGGATATATAAGTTTAATAATATTAGAAGATTCTAATATTGAAATCCAAGATTTAACCGTTCTTAAATCAACACCAACACTTCTTGAAATATCTGTATAATCAATTTGACAAGCAGTTCTTAATGCTACATATTTCATGAAATTTAAAAACGTAGTTTCTTTATCCACTTGAACTATTTTCCTAATATCTTTTTCAATATATGTGGTTAAATAAGATTTAAAAAACATATCTCTATCAAGATTATTAATTATATATTCAGGCATTCCGCCAATCATTATATCTTCAAATATTTGTTTTCTTGATCTATATTCATTATTTAAATAAGTCTCTTTATTTTTCAAAATATCAATTGAAGGATTAAAAGCTTGATGACTACATCTTTGCTTAATCTCGTTATAAGATAAAGAACCTAAATTAAAAACACAAGTTCTACCAGCTAATGACTCAGTTACAAAATTTAATAATTCAAACTGATTAGAGCCTGATAATATATACATAAATTTAATTTGTTCATTATTTTTTAAACAATTTAACTTCATTTCATCAATTTCTAATTTAATGTAATCTAATAGCTTAGGCGCCTTTTGAATTTCATCAATTACTAAAGGAGTTCCATAATATTTTAAAAACCCCTTAGGATTATTAATTGCATAATCTTTTAGTTCAATATCGTCAAGAGTTACATAAGTCATGTTAGGAAATATATTTTTGATTAATGTAGATTTACCAACTTGTCTTGCCCCATAAATAGTTATGGACGCAAATTGACTAGAAGCTTTAATAAATTTATCTTCGATATCTCTTTTAATATACATAAACTATAACTCCTTCCTCTTAATTATATTTTATGATAGAAAAAGCAATAAATCAACTATTTTTACATAGCAATGTCAATTTGGTCGACTTTTAATTATTAAGTACTTTTTGCATTCAAAAAGTAGTCAACACTCAAGTTAATCAAGTTATTTCTTTTGAATTTTAATCTTTTCTATTTTAGGAACTAAGAAATCTTTTAATTTTAACAGTCCATAAAATAAGAAAGGACTAACAATTACAAATACTCCAATACAAATCCACTCAACAGATGTAAATAAAGTAAATAAGTGCATATTAAA
Organism: uncultured Prevotella sp.; assembly: GCA_963639175.1. GTDB lineage: Bacteria > Bacillota_I > Bacilli_A > RFN20 > CAG-288 > Scatoplasma. Next base: position 12,545 of record CAVHUN010000057.1, on the reverse strand, counting down.
TATATCTTTAAACAATAAACTAAATTGTTCTTTTACACTTCCACTCTTTCTAAAAAATCCAGGATTTAAGAAAACATCTGGTAATCCAAGTCCTAATAATAAAGAAGCGATAGTACCAATAATACTTACACAAGTTGTGTATTTATTAAATGGATAACAAACTTTATAAAGTATTAATAATCCAGCAATAGTCACATAAATTACAATCAAAGATTTATAATTTGGTAAAGGATAAATATAATTGATAATTAGAGGAATTAATCCACATATTGCCATAAATAATCCTAGTCCAAAAGCTTGCTTTAAAACCTTTTTAGCAAAATTATCTTCGCTTTGTTTTGGAATAGTATTTTGAATAGAAAGCAAGAAACCACAAAAAGCAATTGTGACAAATTCATATATATAAATAGCCTCTAATTCAATTGGTAATCCATTAGGTAAAAACAAAGAAATAAATGAATATAATCCAACAAAGAAAGACTTAGTTAAAAACAGTAACATAGAACGTTGAATATTTGTAACTACTCTTCTACCATGTTTAAATACTTCTGGTAAATGATTAAAATCATCATCTAATAAGACAACATCAGCAACTGCTTTAGTAGAATCAGCCCCACTTTTTAAACCGATAGAACAATCAGCTTGACGTAAAGGAGTAACATCATTTACCCCATCACCAACATAACCAACTCTATTGCCTTTTAATTGCAAACATCTAATGATTTCTTGTTTTTGATCTGGATTAGTTCTACCAAATATCGTGTATTTTTCACATATAGATTCAATCTCTTCTAATTTAACATTTTCCATTGAAATGTATTTATCATAATTTAATACTCCTGCATCTTTACTAACACAAGAAACAGTTAAAGGATCATCACCACTAATAATTTTAATTTTGATATCCAATGAATCAAAATAAGAAAGAGTATCTTTAATACCATTTCTAAGCTCATCTTTAAGTAAGAATAATCCAACTGGTTTATCATTTATACTAAAGCCTAATACTCTATAACCTTTTAAAGAATATTCTTTAGCTTTTTTAATATATTTTTCATCTTTAAAGATAAAATCAGGAGCTCCTAATATAGAATAATCTCCATTTTCATAATAAACTTTTGAAGACTTAGTAATAGAAGAAAACTCTTCTTTTTTATTACTTTTTAATAATGTTCCTTTATTATATTTAGCCTTTAAAGCCAGACTAGTCTTATTATCATCATCTAATATATTTAAATGAGAATAGATGTAGTTTTCATCTAATTTAGAAAATTCTACAAAAGAATCAAACTGGAAATTTTGAGTAGTTAAAGTACCAGTTTTATCTAAACAAAGAATATTTACTCTACTTAAATTTTCAATAGCGTACAATTCTTGTACCATGGTATTTTTCTTTCCTAAATCAATAATAGATTTAGATAAAGTAATTGAAGAAAGCAAAATCATGCCAATAGGAATCATCCCAACAATAGTAGCACTAGCCTTAGTTAACACTTCTAAAGTAAAAACAAAATGTTTCCCATCAACTTGATTAGAAGTTCCAATATAATATGTTTTAAATCCTACACATAGTGCTAAAGGAATTAGAACAAATATTAAAATCTTAATTATTCTATTTATATTTTCTAATAAGTTAGATTTCTTTTTCTTAATAGCAGATACTTTATTTTGCAAAGTTGAAATATATCTGTCTTTTCCAACTTTTTCTACTATTAATATTCCTTTCCCACTAATTACAAAACTACCTGAAAATAATTTATCTCCAACTACTTTTTTAATCGGTTTACTTTCACCAGTTAACATAGATTCATTAACTAATAATTCGCCTTCTTTTAAAATTAAATCACAAGGAATATCATCTCCACCTTTAAGTTGTAAACTATCACCTAAAACTATATCTTGGATTAATATTTCTTCTAATTTACCATCTCTAATTACTTTAGCTTTTGGGTTAGATAAGACTCTCATTTTTTCTAAAGTGTGTTTAGAAATTTCTTGAGAGACAATTGAAATAGTAGCGTTACATAAAATAGTAAGTAAAAAACCGTGTTTAGTAATAGGAATAAACTTTAAACCATCTGGATAACATGCTTGGAAAATCGCAAATATTACACTTACTACATATAAAACAATATTAAAAAAAGTAAAAAAGGATTCAAAAACAATTCTAAGATGAGACTTTCCTTTCACCTTATCTTGTTTATTGTATTTTCCTTCTTTTTTCAAGGCTTCAACTTGACTAGAAGTTAAACCGTTTTTATATGAATTATCCATTTTTCTTTTTACATTTATCACATATACCATAAATGATACTATTTTCATCTATAGTAAAGTTATATTCTTTCTCAATTTTAGAAGAAATATCTTCAAAAGGACAAAAATCAATTCTAATTTGACAATGACACTTAACACATTCAAGTAAGTGATAATGCTTTTGACTTACTAAGGTGTAATAAGCCTTAGAATCTATACTAGATATTCCCTTTTTTACAATATTGTTATTTTCAAAAGCTTGCAATGTTCTATAAACAGTAGATAGATTTATATTTTCATCTTGTCTAACTAATAAATATAAATTATCAGCACTTATTGGAACATTTATTTCTTTTAATTTGTTATAAATTTCTTCTCTTGCTTTGGTGTTTTTTAATTTTGTCATACTTTTTTATTTTAATAATTCTTATTTAAATAATCAAATGCATAAACAATTTATTATGTTTATTTCTTGACTATTTTATTCTACTTATATATATTTATTAATGCAATTGCAAATTATTTGCAATTAGAAATAAATTACAATGAAAAAACAATTAACATTATTAGTATTATTATCCTTACTCACATCATGTGATTCTTCATCTTCTAATTTTAAAATCTCCACTTCTTTTGCTCCTTTATACGACTTTACAAAAAACATAGTAAAAGAAAAGATGGATGTAATAAATATTGTAGGAGATAATGAACCTCATGGATTCTCTTTTAACGATCCCAAAAAAGCCGCCTTTACAGAAAAAGCTGACTTAGTAGTAAGTTATGGGCATAATATTGACCCATGGATCAATTCATTAAATCCATCAAAGACATTTAATTGCACATCCAATATAGAATTTAAAACTGTTGATAATGTTGAAGATCCTCATGCTTATTTAAGTATTTCTAATGCGTGTATCATGATTGAAAACATCTATCAAGAAATAATAAAAATAGATTCTTCTAATTTAGAATATTATTCTAAAAACAAAGAAGAATACATTACTAAATTACAAAATTTAGATAATGAATATAAAGAAAAATTCAATTCTAATTTATCTAGTAATATCTTATTAACATCTCATGAAGCCTTTAATTATTTAGCATCTAGTTACAATTTAACTCAAGTTGGAATTGCTGATATTGCTAATAATTCAGTTACCGCTAATCAAATTAATAAGATAGTAAATTACATCAAAGAAAATAATATAAAGACAATATTTGTAGAAAAACTAGATGATTCTAAAAATGTCAATTTAATTCAAGAAGAATTAAAAAATAGTAATTACACTATATCAATAGACACTTTAAATGCCTATGAAGGCTTTAACATCTCTAATTTTGAAGAAGATAATTACTATAACGCTATGAAAACTAATCTAGAAAAAATATACGAGGCCTTAAAATGATAGAATTTAAAAACGTCTCCTTTTCATATGATAATAAAGATATTTTAAACGATGTCTCTTTTAAAGTTGAAAACAATGAATTTATCGGCTTAATAGGCGAAAATGGAACAGGAAAAACCACTCTTTTAAAATTGATGTTAAATCTTTTAAAACCTCATCAAGGTCAAATAATAAATAACTTTAAAAAGAAATCATTTTTAAGCCAATTAAATTATTCTTCTAACAATACCTTCCCTTGTAATGTCTATGAAATATTATCTTTAGGATTAAAATATAAGCCATTCAATTTTATCTGTAAAAAAGACAAAGAAAAGATTGAACAAATCGCTATAGATTTCAACATCCAAGATTTATTAAATAAACAATTAAATGAATTATCTGGAGGACAACAACAAAAAGTTAGACTTGCTAAATGTCTAATTTCTTCCCCTGATTTATTGATTTTAGATGAACCAAGTTCAGGCATAGATAATAAATCAAATATAGAATTTCACTCTAAATTAGAACAACTACATAAAGATAATAATTTAACAATTATCATTGTTTCTCATATTAAAGACGATCTTAAATCCTGTTCTAAAATATATGAAATACAAGATAATAAAATAATTTTAAAGAGGTAATATGAACTTAATAATATTAGATAATTTATTTGAATATCAGTTTATTCAAAAAGGATTAATCGCAATTATTTTAATGAGTGTTATTCTCCCATTAATTGGACTAAATGTAGTAACTAAAAAGATTTCAATGATAGGAGATACAATTTCACATACTTCACTTTGTGGTATTGCAATTGGATTAGCCTGTGGAACTTTACCAATATATATGGCCATTATTGCAAGTGTAATTGGTGGAATAATAATTGAAATAATTAGAAATAAATTCTCAAAATATGCAGAAATATCTCTTTCAATAGTCTTATCTTTATCAATAGGCATTGCAGGAATAATGGCAAATTATGCCCCTGGTAACAAATTTGAATCCTATCTATTTGGATCATTATTAACAGTAACATATCAAGATATTTATATATTAATTGGATTATTTGTAATAGTATTAATTTCTTTTATTGCATTTTATAGAACTAATTTATTAATTGGATTTTCACCTATAGAAGCAAAAGTAGAAGGATTAAATGTCTATTTAATAAATATAATTAATATGGTAATTATTTCTACTACTATAGCAATATGTTCAACAATAATCGGCTCATTATTAGTTTCAAGTATCATGATTATTCCAGTAGCCTGTTCATTACAAGTATCAAAAAAATATTCATCAACTTGTATAATATCAATAATAATTTCATTATTCACTTCCTTTATAGGATTAATAATATCTTATTATTTAGATATTAATACTTCATCTACTATCGTATTATTAGGAGTATTTATTCTCTTATTAATATTGATATTTAAACCAATAATTAAAAAGATTAAAAGATAACATATATTAAATATCTATAGTAAAACATGGATATAATTATGTTATCTTTTTTAATTAAGTCTTTTAAAACGCCATTTTATATTTAATATAAATAACTCTTTTTATATAAGTGATTTTGGAGTTCACTTCATTTTGAAAAGATCATACAAAATATTTCTTTTTTCGTGATTTTATTACATATTCACATGCTATACTATTTCAAGGAATCTAGCATTTATGATACATCTATTAATTATTGCAATTATCTTTATAGTTATACTTATTATTATTCTTGGAATTTATTTATATCTAAGAAAGAAAAAAATAGATAAACAAACTGTTTTAACAACTTCAATAACTATCAAGAAATTAATGGAATTAAATAAAAAGTTTCCTCCAATTAATATTTCATATGTTCACTCATTTAAAGAATCTATTTATGTAAAGAAAAGAAATGATATCTCTCGCTTTAATCCTAATATCTACTTTCAAAATTCAATACCAACGCTAAAAAACACCTATATTAAAAAAATGAGAAATCAATACTTGTATCAAAAATACGAAAAGCTATTTAACCAAACAGTAGAAAATTCTCAAACACCAATTGAAGTTATAAATAGTACAAAATTACCTTATATCAAATACAAAAATATTGAAGACTCTTGTATTTGTTCTCTTTTTCAAAGACAAAATGATACAGAAGTAATCTCTTATACTATACAAGCTAAATACGTATCCCCAAAAGGAAGAAGTAGACTATATTCTAATCCAGTTTACTATCAAGAATCATTAATTGCTGAAAAAATAGATTTCCCACCAATTTCAATAGATTATTCTCCTTATTATGAAAATAAAGCAGAAAAACCTTCTGAATCTACTAACGTTAAAGATAATGTAAAAACAGATGAATGCAAAAAAGATGGTTATCTATATAAAATCGAAGATGGATATGCCTATTTAATTGAAATTGATCCTTCCTTAGAAGACATAATAATCAAAAACAAAATACTAATTGATAATCAAGAATACAAAGTATTGCTAAAAGAATCCTCTTATATTGGAAATAAGAAAATTAAATTAATTTCATTTGAAGAAGGAATAGAAGATATTCCAAATTTTGCATTCAAAAATTGCACATCATTAGAAAATGTCAATTTTCCTTCGACTTTAAAAACAATAGGCAAAAAAGCATTTTCTGGTTGTATAGCTTTAAAAGAAGTAAGAATACCTGAGGGTGTAACTTCCATTTTAGAAGAATGTTTTTCATTATGCTCTTCTTTAACAGATCTATATTTATCAAGTACTACTAAAGAAGTTGGACCTTCAATTATATGGTATTCTGCAAAAGCAAAAATCCACATTCTATTTGGAAAAGATATAAATCATTTTAATCCTGAATGGAATGTGGATAATAACGAAGTTATTTTTGAATAATTTAACTACTAAAAACAAATATCGTCATGATATCCACTTTCTAATAAAGTATTTTTCTTAGCATCATAAATAACATATTCTAATTTTCTTCTCACTTTTGCAGTTATTATAGTTAAGTTCATTTGCTCAGCTGCTACACGTATTAGTTCGTTTTTATCAATATCTTTATAAATACGAATAATTGAATTTAACAAACAAAGAATTTCTTCTTTTGGAATATCATTTATATCCCTTTGGGAAGCTCTAAAATGTTCAACAACAATTTTTTTGTCATTAGGCCAATAGAACATAGAATTTTCAAAATCGCTAGTTTTCTTTGGTGAAAGCATTTGCAAATGACTTAAAATAATGGCAGCACTTTTTTGTGTTAGTCTAGTTATTTTAAACTCATCTTTTACTTTTTCAAGAATCATATCCCTTGAAATTGGATATTCTTCTTCTAAAAGCTTAGATAAATAATCAAGAAGTTCATTATAATATCTTCCTCTTTCTAATGAAATATTAGAAAAGTTATATTTATTTTCATATTTAAGCTCTTGATAAGGTATGATAGAAAAATCTTTTGAAGAAATGTGATGTTCACTCATAGTTGGTGGAATATAAAGACACGCCTCTTCTACTGTTTCATTTTCAACTTTTTCAATCATGTTAATAATTTGCTTAATTGTCTTTGATTTATATCTTAAGAATAAAATAGTATAAACTCGTAGTACTTTCCATTTTAAATTTTTCAAAATAATTGGTTCTACAAAAAATCTATCTCTACAAGATATATTTCCATTAAGAGGTTTTTCATCTAATAAAATTCCCAAAATATAATCACTCTTATCTTTCTTTTTAATTGCTAAATCAATTTTAAATTCGCTTGTACCAACTCCAATATCACATTCATAGCCTTTTTGTTTAAGTTCTTTTGCAATAAAGTAAGCTAAGTTCTTATTAGAAGAATCTCCAATTTCTTCTAAGGCAAACCTTTGAGAATTTTCAGCAAAGCGTAAGAAATCTTTTAAATTTTTAGCGCCTTGATTCTTCTTTCCAATTTCATCAATATCATTAGCATAAATTGTAGATACTACAATCATTTGTTCTATACTTCTACTAGCAGCAACATTCAATCTTCTTTCCCCTTTTGCTAAGGCTAAAGGGCCATTAATCAAAGCTTTTCCTTCTTTTCCTTTGCTAAATCCAACAGACATAATGATAATATCTCTTTCATCACCTTGTACATTTTCAAGATTTTTGACAAATAATCTTTTATCGCTTACTTCTTCTAACCAATGTGTTAAAGAAAGATATTCTTGATTCTTATTTAAGAATTGATCGACTTCCTCTTCTAATTTTTCTTGTTGAAGTGAGTTAAAAACTATAATACCTAACGATTTATTCTTAGTCTTAGGATTATCTAATAACTGCTTCAATATTCCTAATATAGCATTAATTTCTTCTACAGAAATATCACTTCCTTTCTTCTTTGTCACGTTATCCACATGAATAAATGAAACATGAGAAGTAAGGCTATCTGTAGAAGGAAAAGTAAATAAATCTCCACCATAGAAGTTTTTATTAGAGAATTGAATCAATGATTCGTGCTTTGAACGATAATGGAAAGAAAGTCTAATACGTGGCATATCAATTGCAATACAATCATCAAGGAGTGATTCTGCATCTTCAACAATGGCACTTTCTCCTTCTAAAGAATCATCTTCTTGAGTAGATGTAACCGAAAAGTAATCAGAAGGTGGCATTTGTTGAGGATCACCAGCAACAATAAGAGAGTTTCCACGAGCAATAGGACCGATTGCTTCTGATGTTGGTATTTGAGATGCTTCATCAAAAATTACAATATCAAATTTCTTTGAATTGACATCTAAATATTGAGCAGCCGCTAAAGGTGACATCAAAAAGCATGGGAAATACATTCTAATTAAGCTTTCATACTTACTCAATGTATTTCTTATTGAAATGCCTTTTCCTGAACTCATACATAATTTTCTAAGTGCACCAATAGGTGTGGTACTGTTTCTTTTTATATTTGGATCATCAAAGTGCTCAGTGATTTTTTCTATAGTCTCTCCAACACATAAAGAATTATATTTTCTAATTAAATTTTGGTAATTTTTTATCTCTTCTTCATATATAGAGGCATCAAATTCATTGTTTTCATCATCGTTGATAAAGCCATTAACTACAAAAGCATAAGATAAAGCGTGTTCATAAGTTCTTTCTAATTCACCTAAAGGAATTTCATTACTCTTAATAAGTCGAACAAAGTCATTTAGTCCTAATTCATTTAGTTTATTATAATCAGATAACAACTTTGTATATTGATTAATCTTATAATGATTTTCTTCATCAATAAATAGTAATGTAATCTTGTTCATAATAGAAAAGAATTCATCGTTTTCAAAACAAGATAAATCAAGAGGATACATAGTTTCTATTTCCATCTTTATAGAAGAATAAGAATCATATTTTTGCTTTAATACTTGAAAAGATTCTTTACATTTTTGTATTTCAAAAGGTGATACTCCATTAATTTTTTGATAGAGATTTTCAAAGATTAGGTAATCACCATTTAAAATCAATTTGTAAAAGCTAAAGGTATCTTCAAAATAACGTAAATAATTTGGATATTCATCAATATTATTTAAAATATCATTTTCAAAAAATTCTATATATTTGTCTTCTTCATTTCTAATCTCTTTTACTAATAAATTATAATTATCTGCAATTTCACTAGCTTTAATTATAGAATCATTTTCAAGTTCTTCATTTATAAGCATAGGAGACAATAAACGAATTGCTTCCTTTTTAGCCTTTGAGCGATTGAAAATATTTGTACCTTTACTTAATGCTTTTCTTACTTCTTCTCCATTAACTTGTAAAATTCCATCAACTTTATATTGCTTAGAATAATCACTTTTAGCTTGATATAGCTTTGATAATTTTTCTAAGATTTTACTTATTGAAGTAAAATAAGCTTCTAATTCAGGGTGGGAGAAAATTTTAAGATTTAATTTCTTATTTAATAAAGAATCTAAAACTGAGAAAACAAAATCAATATTTTTAATAGTTAAATTAAAATTCTCAAGTTTTATTGTGTCACTAAAGCAATCATAATATTCTTTTAAAGATGAAAGACTTTCTTTCAATTTAGAAAAATAAGAAACTGTTTGTTCTTGATCTTTATAAGTGTATTTTGTAAAAGAAATGACTGGTAAATAAGTCTCACATTCTTCTCCATCAAATTCAGATTCTATCATTTCAATATGGTGGATGATATTTCTAATTTGGTCATCTTTTTCAGCATTATAATTATTTAGAAACTCTTGAGACAAATTAAAATTCTGTTTTATGTCATCAGTAGCTAATTGTTTTGTAATAGCATCATAAAGAGAATAAAAACATTTCTTATGAAAATGAAGCCTTTTCAATTCATCATTGATAATCTCTTTTTTCTTTTCAATATTATCACAAATGGAGAAAAAGTCTTCGTTTGAGCTTCTTTTTCCATATTCCATAGCCTTAGATATTTGCTTAAAGAATGTTTGTTTATTCGTTTTTGAAGAATAAAGCTGTAATGCAAACTGATCTAATCCAAGATTAGCAAGACGTTGACGAACAACTTCAAGTGCAGCTTGCTTTTCTGCAACAAATAAAACAGTTTTTCCATGATAAAAAGCGTTGACAATCATATTGACAATAGTTTGACTCTTACCAGTTCCTGGAGGCCCATCCAAGATAAACGAATTTCCTTTTGCGCATTCTCTTATAGCTTTTAACTGAGTAGAATCATAAGGAAGTGGCGCTGCAAAATCTTGCATAGTATCAAGTTCATCCACATTATCGGTCATTATTCTCTCATCAGAAAGATAAGATTTATTATCTAACAAAGATTGAATAATAACATTCTCTTTTAATATATTTTGACGATCAACAATATCTTGCCACATCACCATATGTGTGAATAGAAAGTTAGCTATAAAACAAATATTTTCATCTAATTGAATATCTCCAGTGTGATTTTCCTTCAATGTAGCAATAATATCTTCAAATCGATTATTAGCAGAGACTTGATAAAGATTGTCGTAATCTGTTCCTTTTTTCAATTTGTAATATTCAAAAAAGGTTTTATTTACCATCATCTCTTCAATGTCATAGTTTACAGTATAATCATCTCCATAACGATTCTTACTTACTTTAACTGGTAATAACAAAAATGGAGCTCTAATCTCTTTGACTGATTTTCCATTATGATCAAATCCAGACAACAAACCTATGCAAAGATAAAGAGTTGGAGAACCTGTTTCTTCTCTTGATTCACTATCCTTTTTAATCAAGGATTTCATTGTTTTATAATCAGAATTAGTGACAAGATTTCCTTTTTTTACTTGTTCAGTTGCAACTGACATAATAGCTGAATTTTCAACTATATCTGTTTTTCCATTTTCATTAAAAAGAATCGCATTAAAATTCATGAGAGTGAATTGTCCATCCTTAATCTTTAAAAAATCAAAGACTTCCTTCCCTTTACCATTAGGAGGGATAATCAACGCATAGTTTGAACTATTCTTTGCAAAACGAAAATTTACAAGTTTATTAGCAGTTGTTAAATCTAATAATTTCTTTTCCCAAGTAGAAAAACGATCTAATGTTGCAATTTCAGAAATAGGTGTGCCCTGATATTCAATAATTTCCTCAAGCTCCTCTTTTTGCAAAGTAGCAATAGGAATTGTAAAATCAACTTTTCCTTCAGAATTTTCAATTGGAATTGGCTTAAAAATAGAACGCTGTGCCATATAAACATCAACTGCAATAAAGCGCCCACGATAAGATCTTAAATCTTCAGTTGCTAACTTCATTGCTTCACTAAAAGGAACAGTAGAGCTATTTGTAGCCGTTGTACATTCAAAAAGAACAATTTTCTTATTTTCACTTACACTATCTGTAAATACACTATTTGGGTTAGTTTCATAATAGCCATTAAAACAATCATATTCATGAAGAAAACAACCAGCAAAAGCGTGTCCTTCAATGATAATAAGTAAAGGATGATATCCTACTTGAAGCAAAGCTGAGCAAAATAAAATAGAAAGATCAAGACATGTTCCAAGTTTAGTTTTCAACACAGCATTTGGCATACGAATGTTTTGAACTAATTCATTTGAATTTGGTGGATTTGAATATGTGATGTTTCCAACATTATGAATAGCTCTATATATAGCAGTTAATTCCTTAATAACTTCTTTATTATCACTATTTTGATAACCAATAATACAATCTGTCTCAATGCCATTAAGCTTTGCTTTTTCCAAGTTAGCAGCATGTTGAATTTCAATAATTTCCTTAAAATCTGTAACACAATATTTAGAAAATAATAAAGGAGCTGAATATATATCATTTGTAGCCTGATTAATTGGAAGAATCTTAACAGCTTTATTACTAGAACATAATTCTTTTAAGTTATCATTTGGATTACGTAGTGAAATAAATATCGTACAAGAAGATATACCATTAAGACGATAAAGTTTAGTTTCATCGACTTTAATTTTGGGATCTATTTTAATCAAGTATTTGTTTCTTTTAGGTGTAAAACCAATATGGAAATCTTCACCAGAAAAGATATCATTTGAAAATTCTAAATGAACAATAAGATCTTGAAAATCATTATCAGTTTGATTATCAATTTCTATCTTTTTAACAAAAGAAAAAGAAGTGAAATATACATCAGGATTATTTGTTTTAATAATAGAGTCAGTATGATATTCAAGATAAGAGAAAGTTTTACCTGTTACTAAATTAATTTTTATATATTCTTTGTCAACCATACTCCACCTCCATTTTCAAATATATCATTTAAATTTTACCATTTTAAAAAATAAATAGAAATATGGGAAAAATTCATTGACTCAATGTAAATTCTCTTCATTCAAATAAAAAAATAATTATGTAGATTGAACATTTTCAAGGAACAAAAGCGAAATAAAATTTCGCAGTAAACACGGAAAACTCTTCCGTGTTTTT
>CAVHUN010000056.1:0-10922 GCA_963639175.1 uncultured Prevotella sp. | reverse complement strand
TAACCCCTTACATTATTATGATATCTTAATTTAAAATTAAAAGCAACTTAAATATCTTTTAAAATATAAAAAGGACTGTTGATTAATCTAGTCTTATTTAGATTTTTCAACAATCCAATATTTTAAATTTTAGAAAGGAAACTATTTAATTAACTTAGAATCTTTTAATAATAATTCTATATCTGTATTCTTTACTTTCTTTAAGACTATTTTTAAAAGTAATTTTTCAGTTAATGTTAATTCAGATTCTTCTAATGATTTTTTGTCTAAAGCGTAATAAGCAGCTTTTAATAATTCTCTTACATCATAACAACTTGGCCAAACTTCAGGAACAGCTCTATCGACATTTAAAAGGGTATAAACTGATTCCATACCTGTTCTAATTGAATATTCAGTTGTGAAAATTGTATCACGAGGAGTTTCAGCAAATTGACCTAAGAATGCAAAGTTAACTGCACCATTTGGAACTACTTTAGGTCTATCAACATTCTTTCTAGGTTGGAAGAATGCATTAATATAAGGCATATAACATGTTGTAGTATTACACGCATTTTTAGCTAAAGAATCGATATGATCTTCACTTATACCAATATGATATAACCATTCTTTACAAACTTCTTCACCTGTACAATCTCTCATAGCTTTTTTAACATAGTTACCTTCTTTATTAGTATTTAAAGAATATACCCAAACTAAGACGCTATTTTTATCTTGAGATTTAAATTGAGGTTGTCTGTTAATTGTCCAAGATAAGTACCAGTTATTTGTAGAATCTTTAACTGTGACAATTCCACCAGTAGTAACTTTACCAGCTCTAGGATCTCTTTGAGTGATTTTAATAATGTGTTGAATAATTTCTTCATTTGAAGTTTCAACAGTTGCTGACATCCAGTTTGTTTTTTCTGTAGAAGAGCAGAAGACTTCAGGATGACCATATGAATCATCGACATCTTGTTTTTTAATATTTTTCCATAAATCCCATGAATCGCCTCTACCATTTTTAATATTTGATAAATCAGGTGCATGAGTTTGATCACCATAACAAGAAACATCAGTACAGCAACCATTAGTAATAAATACTAAATCATTTTCAGTTAAATCAATTGAATCAGCTTTTCCATCTTTAATAAATTCAATTTTCTTGGCAACCTTTTTTCCATTAGCTGAAGAAATGACAACATTTTTAACATCGATTCCAAATTCAATTGTGACACCATGTGATTCTAAATATTTAACTAAAGGAAGAATCATTGATTCATATTGATTATATTTTGTAAATCTTAAAGCACTGAAATCAGGTAATCCATCAATATGATGTACATATCTTTGAATATATCTTTTCATTTCTAAAGCTGAAGACCATCTTTGGAAAGCAAACATTGTTTGCCAATATAACCAGAAATTAGAATTCCAGAAGTGATCATCAAAACATTCTGATATTTGTTTGTCTTCTAAATCTTTTTCAGGTGTTAAATATAATTTTAATAATTGTTGTTGAGCTTTTTTATCAAGGTTGAATTTATTGTTAGTACGTGCATTTTCACCTTTATTTAGGGTAGCTCTACATAAAGAATAGTTAGGATCTTCTTTATTTAAATAATAATATTCATCTAAGACGGATTGACCAGGGTGCTCTAAACTTGGAACATCTCTAAATAAATCCCACATTACTTCGAAGTGGTTATCCATTTCTCTACCACCTCTCATAAAATAGCCTTTAAAGCCTTTAGTTACATCTTTTCTACCATCACAAGAACCACCAGCTAAATCAATTTTTTCTAAAAGATGAATTCTTTCACCTTTCATTTGACCATCTCTTACAAGATAGAAAGCAGCTGATAATCCAGCTAAACCTGTACCAATGATATAAGCTGATTTATTATCAACTCCTTCAGGTTTTTTAGGCTTTACAAATAATTCATAAGTACCACCAGAATAATACATTTTTATTAATCTCCTTTTTACAAGTTAAATATATCCAATTTAAAAGAGAAAGTATCTAGACTAGTAGACTTAAATGTATAAAATTAAGACATTAAAAATAATGTGTAAAAAAATCATACAAAAACATTTAAATGTAAAAAAACTAGCAAGTAAACTCATACTTGCTAGTCAAATTAACTATATCTATTTTGAATTATTTTTAGATTTAGCGTTTATTTTATTATAGATAAGAGGGTTATAAGGAAGCTTTGTTACTAATTTAGAAAAGTATATAGCAGCTATTTCTTCTAATACAAGATATTGTGTCTTTACTTTGAAAATGCCAAATATCTTAGTTTGGAATTGTTTCTTTTCAATATAGGTATCAGGGTGAAGTGTTTGCATATAGTGGAATAATTCATGACCAATAACAACTTGGGGAACTATTTCACCATCAATTACTTCATCTAAACCGTATTCTTTTATAGCTTTTTGTATTCTATTTACAACATATAAGTTTACACTTATGTTTTTATTCTTTTCAGAATATAAGCCTATATAGTTGTAATTGTAACTATCTTCTTCATTAACATATAAAACAGGAACTCCTAATGTAGTAGCATAATCTGAGGCTTTTTTTACTCCAAAATTAGAGACTAATTCATCATAAAATTCTTGAGATACTTTATAAGTGTTTTCAAGTATCTCTAATTTTTTATCTAGAGGTAATTTTGAAGCATTACCATCAGAATTTAACAAGGTTAAAAAGAAATCTTTATCAGGTTTATTAGTTAATCTTGTTATTTCTTCTACATAAGAGGAGGCCATTTTTACATCATACCGTTTCTAGCAGCGACTACTGCAATTTCTTCTTCAGGCTTTAAATCAGAAAGTTCGGATTTTGCTAAACCGACAACTTGATCGTTAGTAGCTAAACCAGAATAATCGATAACTCTACCACCAGTAATAATATAAATATCAGGGTTGATCTTAATTTCTGATGAATAGTTACCACATTCTTCCCATAAGTGATTTACAACGCTCTTTAATTGCTTAAAGGTTGTCTTTACAACATCACCATCACTACGTTGTACTTTAACAAATCCTTTAGAATCGATAATTCTAAGGCTGTTTTTACCATTTTTAGTAACAGCTTGAGTGACAAAGACTTTGCCATTTGTATAAGCTAATTTATTGTCGACTTTTTCATTATAAGTGCCATTTGAAATTTCAAGAGCTTCTTTATCATCGACTCTCTTTTGTAAATCAGTTGTCTTAACTTCTGTTGAACCCATAGCAATAGCAGTGACCTTTTGAGTTGTTTCATCAATTTCAAGGAAGACTTCTACTGAATCAGGGACAGCACCAGACTTAATGGCTCTATTTTTAGCTTCTTTTTTGATCTTAGCGATATCTTCAATTGTAGGATTAGGAATAGTTCTTTCAACCATTTCTCTAACCATAGCTAAAGCAACACCAATTGAGGAGATAATTTCTGCATCAGGTGGAATTTGACACTTGAAGTTCATTAATTTACCTGTATAGGCAAGTAATGTACCAGCACCACCACCAGCACCGACTAAGACGATTTGATCTCTTTCAATCTTGTATTTAGCAATTAATTCTTCAATAACTGGGATAATTTTTCCACAAGATGTTTCAAGAATTTGTTTTGCAGTATCTTCTACTGACTTACCAATGTAATCAGCTAAAACTTTAACAGCTTTATAGCTAGCTTCGTAACTACCTTTAGCAAAGTCACCATCATTTAATAATTTTAATGCGTTAGCAGCACATGTATTTGTGATTGTAATGCATTTGCCATTAGCACATTCGATTGCGACATAATCATCAGGATCGTTTTCTCTAGGCTTAATGAATTTGATTTTAGCACCATCTAAAATAGCAGGATCAGAGAAGGCTGCATATTCTAAATCAGCAATGTGAGCAGATCTAGGACCAACATCGACAATTCCGTTTTTGTTAGCTCTAACCATAGAACCACCAGCAACACCTAAGACTCTAACATCTAAGGAGTTAACATATGTTCTATGACCACCTAATACTGAATAGTCAACAGCAGGTCTACCATTTTTAATAACACCTATATTTGTAGTTGTACCACCAACTTCGAAATAGACACCATTACTTGCTCTTAAATACATTAATGCACCCATAACTGAAGCAGCAGGGCCAGATAACATTGTTAAGATAGGACGTTTCTTCATTTCAGAAACTTCCATAACGCCACCATCACCACGCATGATCATTAATGGAACTTTAACACCAGCATCTCTAACAGCAGATTCTGTTGAATTAGCTGTATCAAGCATCTTAGGTAAGATTGAAGCGTTGATTGCAGCTGTTTGAGTTCTAACTGCTAAACCATAAAGTTTAGTAATTTCACTTGCGGCTGTAGAAAGAAGTCCTCTTTTATTAGCTTCTTCAGAAACTAATTTTTCTTCTTTCATATCATCAACACCGAAAGCCTTACTAGCAACAATAACTTTTGCGCCTTGTTCGACTAAAGCGTTAATGGCTTTATCAACTGATTCTTGATTGAATTCTTTAATCTTAATATATTGGTTACAAACATGAATCTTCTTTTGGTTACCAAGATCAATATCTTGTAATGAAGTTTGTTTTCTTACTAACCAACCTCCTAAACCGGAGCCTCCAATTCCAATAACACCTACTTTGGCAACATCACCTTCAATAAGGGCGTTAGTAGCTTGTGTGGTTGAGTGTGCAATAAAAATGACTTCGTCAGGGGAGATGTTGTTCTTTTCAATACATTTTTTGAATGCATCGACAACACCTTGTGCGACTCCTTTAGGGTGATGGTGAGTAGTTTTGACTTGTGATTCACCGACAATTTGATTTGTTGAATTATCGATAGCGACGGCTTTTGTGTGGGTACCACCGACATCGATACCAATTCTAATATTTCTCATACATTTCCTCTCTTTTTTCTTAAAAACAAGTAGCTAGTTTACTTATTTAAACCAGCTACTTGAATATATCATAGACTTTTAAACTAATAAACTATTTTTTATAATGGCATTAACATTAAGTATGCTAATGACATGATGATGGCTGTTAAAGCCCAACCCCAAGCAATGTTTGTCTTAATATAGGTCTTAGGTTCGAGTTTTGCATATGATAATGCCCACATACCCCAAGATTGTGTAGGACAAACTTCAGCAGTAATTGTTACAGGTTGTACATAGAATAAGACTAATAAGATTGGTGTAGCAGGAACACCAGCAGCGTTTGTAGTAATGAATGTGCCAAGTAATGTAGCAACAGCAATACCAGAACCCCAAACCATGAAAGGACCTCTGAATAATGCTAATGGAGCTAAAACGATAGCGACAATTAACATGATCCAAGGATATGTGTTAATCCAATCGAATGCACCAGCTAAAGCTGAAGAGAAGATTGTACCACATAATTTTTGAGCGGCTGTTGAGAAGCAGTTCAT
The DNA here is from genome assembly GCA_963639175.1 of uncultured Prevotella sp. Taxonomy (GTDB): domain Bacteria; phylum Bacillota_I; class Bacilli_A; order RFN20; family CAG-288; genus Scatoplasma. Next base: position 5,515 of record CAVHUN010000056.1, on the reverse strand, counting down.
CATTAATAACATACCGATTAATAATGCAACATCGGAGATACCATGGAATAATGTCTTTTGAGCCATGGCAACTGCTTTTTTGTAGGATTTTAAGTTGCCTGTTAATAATAAACCGAAGAAGATACCAACCATGAATCCGACAATAGGAGCAAATTCAGTGATTTTAGCTTCTTTAGGTAAGAATAAGTTAGGAATGACGCAGATTAAGGATAAGATAACAGGAATTAATGGAACGATGAATGACCAGTTGGAAACAGGCTTTTCTTGTTCAACATTATCACCATTGTCATCGATTTCGAAATCAGAGCCTTCATCTTCTTCAGGCATTGCCCAAGCTTTGACTTTATCTTTTGCAACATAGTAGTTGAATAAGATGTAAGCTACCATGATAACAACATGGATGATAAAGGCAATCCAAGTGAATGTTGTGAATTTACCAGAGAATCCTTCAATTGACCAGATGCCTTTGAATAAAGCGTGACCAGAGAATTGAGAGACATAACCACCGTTAACATACATACCAGCTGCAACTGAGAACATATATGAACCAACAGCGATTTTCTTACTGACACCGATGGAGAGTAAGATAGGAAGAATGATAGCACCCATAGCCATAACTGAACCAGGACCAAAGATGGAAGTGAATAAGACAGCTGAGACTAAGGAGACTAAGACGACTGTGAGAACTTGTTTGTTACCAGCAAGTTCGACGACTTTTCTAATTAAAGCCTTGGCGATACCAGTATCAACAACAACTCTACCAAACCAGGAAGCGAAGATAATGATTGCTGTTGTGGTACCATAACCAATAGGACCATCAGAGAATACGGTATTTAAATTACCGATAATGTTATTCCAACAAGATTGGAATGAAATGATTTGGCCTTGTACTGCTAAATCAGTTACTGAATAAATAGTACCAAGGATAAACCAAGTAAATGAAATAAGTGTTAAGCCAATAATTAAGTTACCACCCTTCATACAATAGTAAACGAAGATTGCTAGGGTAACTAATAATAATATGGCTAATACTATAGCTAAATATTGCATAATATTATTTATTTTTCCTTTCTAATAATTTAATAAAATAATAGTTTATAGTTACAAAATGATTGAATATTTTTACATTCGATATATTTTCATTAAGAATAACTTGTTGAATGCAAATTACGATAGAAAAAACTACTCATAACTGAAACCCCTTTCATTTTTATCCACGTAATAATTTTAAATTATTAAAAAATTAAAGTCAACAGAAAAGTAAAAGCGCTTTCACTTTATTAAAAATTTCAATTTAAAATAGTCTTAAAACTAGTTAGAAAACTAACTATTTGTATACCTCTTATAAATAAGGGATTAATGAAGATTTTTATTTTATTTATTTAAGATAATAGATATAATTTGATAAATTCAAATATTTATTATTACTAAAATATTTTTTACTAAGTTTTATAAAAATTGATATAGCTAAATTTCTTGAAAAAATGAAAATAGTTGCACTAATATATTTAAAGAGGGTGATTAATATGGGAAATATAGAAAACAATAAATTTATAAGATTAGATTCCCCTAGAGCATGGAGAACTTATATAGGAGGAACTAAATTAGATCAAATTCATCAAATTGAAAATAATGGAGAGTATTCTCATTTTCCTGAAGAGTGGATTATGTCAATGACAGTAGCTAGAAATACAGGAAGAGAAGAATTTAAAGATGAAGGAATGTCTCATTTAGTAGATTATAATAACTTATCTTTTAAAGATTTCATTTTAGAAAAACCAGAATATTATTTAGGAGAGAAACATTTTGAAAAATATGGTGCAAAAACAGGGGTCTTAGTTAAATTAATAGATGCAGGAGAAAGATTAACTGTTCAAGTCCATCCAGATAAACAAAAAGCAAGATCTTTATTTAATTCTAATTATGGAAAAACAGAATGTTGGTATGTTTTAGATGATAAACCAGTAAATAGAATTAAACCTTGCATATATATAGGATTTAAAAAGGGTATTACTAGAGAAATTTGGAAAGATTTATTTGATAAGCAAGATATCCAAGGTATGTTAAGTTGGATGCATAAAATTCCAGTTAAAAAAGGCGAAACTATTTTAATTAAAGGTGGACTTCCTCATGCAATTGGACAATATTGTTTCTTAGTAGAAATTCAAGAACCTACAGACTACACAATTAGAATAGAAAGAACTACTCCAGCAGGATTTAAAATATCGGATTTTATGTGCCACCAAGGAATTGGCTTTGATAAAATGTTTGATTGTTTTAATTATGTTGGAATGAGTGAGCAAGAAGTAAGAGACAATTATTTTGTTAAACCAATTGAAAAATTTAATGATGATCAAAATACAATCACCACATTAATTGGATATGAAACAACTGATTTATTTAAGCTAGATAAATTAGATGTAAAATCAAAATTAAAAGTAGAAAATAGTGAAGTTTTCTCGGGGATTTATGTATTAGAAGGCAAAGGAATAATTAAAAACAAGAATTCGGAATTTGAAGTGAAAAAGGGAGAACAATTCTTTTTACCAGCTAAACTAGGTGAATGGGAAATTGAAAACACTTCTAAAGATGAAAATTTAGTGATTTTACATTTTAAAGGACCTCAAAGCGAATAAAATTATTGCATTTAAATAATTATATTTTTAAAATAAGCTCATGGGATATACAATTTATGACATTGCTAAATTAGCAAACACATCTCCATCAACTGTTTCAAGATACATTAACAATAAGCCATTAAAGCCTGAAAATTATAAAAGAATCAAGGAAGTAATGGATAAAATTGATTTTAAGCCAAATGCTATGGCAAGGGCTTTAGTAAGTCAAACAATAAAAACTATTGCAGTTTTTACTACTGATATTAGAGTTCCTCATTTTGCTTCTACAGTTTATGCATTAGAACAAGAATTTTCTTTAAAAGGCTATCATGTAATAATTTGTAATACTTCATTAGATCCTTTTAAAAGCTTGGATTATTTAAAAATGTTGTCTAATACTACTTTAGATGCAATTATTTTAGTTGGTTCTATATTTTCAAAATTAAACGAAAATGAAGAAATTATGAATTTGCTTAAAAACTATTTAGTAATAGTAGCAAACGGTGAATTGAATTTAGAAAATAGCTATTCAATTAAAGAAGATGATAAACAAGGAGTTTATCAAGCATATAAATATTTGTACGAAGTTAAAAATAGAAGAAAGATTATATATTTTAAAGACTTTGATACTAAGTCATCTTTCAATAAATTAGATGGATTTATCCAAGCAGAAAAAGAATTTAATCAAAGTTCAAATAGCAATAATATTTATTATCAAATAAAAGATGTCGATGATGGAAAAAAGATCGTTGATGAATTGATAAAAAATAAAGTTGAATTTGATGGAATAATATGTGGAGAAGATGCTGCGGCAATTGGTGTAATTAATCAATTAAAAGAATATAACTTTAAAGTAGGTAAACAAGTCGATGTTATTGGATATAACAATACTATTTATTCAGAAATGAGTATGCCTAGATTAACAGTTATTGATAATACTCCTACTTTGCAAGCTGAAAAGATAGTAACTATGATTGATAATTACTTAACAAAAAGTGAAAAAATTGAATCAATTGTATTTACCCCAAAATTAATAATTAAAGAAAGTGCATAAGGAGGTTAGTGTAAAATTAACTTCTTTTTGCTTGACCCTTGATTTTTTAAAAGATACTTGATATATTTTAATTGTAAAACCGGTTTTACAAGATATAAAAACCTGAAAGGAAATTTTAAAAATATGCGTATCAAATATGAAGACTTATTAAAAACTTTTGAAGAAATTTTAGAAAGTAGGGGATTAACAAAAGAAAACGCACTTGCTGCTGCAACAGTATTTGCTAATAACTCATTAGATGGAATTTATTCTCATGGTGTTAATCGTTTCCCTAGAGTTGTTTCTTATTTAGATAAAGGTGAAATTGATCCTAGTGCATTACCTACAAAAGAAGTTTCATTCATGGGATTTGAAAGATGGAATGGCCATAGAGGTTTTGGTCCATTAAATGCAAAAATTGCTATGGATAGAGCTTGTGAATTAGCAAATGAATATGGAATTGGTGTTGTAGCTTTAGGAAATAACAATCACTGGATGAGAGGTGGAAGTTATGGTTGGCAAGCTGCAAATAAAGGTTATATTGGAATTTGTTGGTCCAATACTCAAGCTAATATGCCTTGCTGGGGTGGTAAAAATCCTAAGATTGGTAATAATCCATTAGTTATGGCAGTTCCAAGAAGCAATGGAGAACATATTGTAGTTGATTGTGCTGTAAGCCAATATTCATTTGGTAAAATTGAAATGACAAGATTAGAAGGTAAAAAATTGCCATTTGTTGGTGGATATGATGAAAATGGAAAATTAACTGATGATCCTGCTCAAATTGAAAAAACAGGAAGAGTATTACCAATGGGATATTGGAAAGGTTCTGGTATTTCTATCTTATTAGATTTAATTGCAACAATTTTAACTAACGGAAATTCTGTTAGTAAAATCTCAACATTTGGCGATGAAGTAGGATTAAGTCAAATCATGATTGCAATTGATCCAAGAAAAGCTAATAGTGTTAACTTAACAGATCAAATTATCAATGAAATAATTGATGATGTTAAATCAAGTGAACCTGCCCAAGAAAATGGAAAGATTTATTATCCTGGCGAAAGAGAATTACTTACAAGAAAAGAAAACCTTTTAAATGGTATACCAGTAATTGATGAAGTTTGGGATAAGATTCAAGCATGCATCAAAAAATAAACACAATAATATTTGATATGGATGGATTAATGTTCGATACTGAACATTTATCTAGAAAAGTTTGGATACAGTTATTTAATCAAATCCATTTTACTATAAAAGAAGAGTTCTTCCAAAAAATAACTGGTTCAAATATACACGATAGCATTTCTTATTTTGAAGAATGCTATCCTAATAGTAAGTATTCATTTTTAGAATTAAAAGATATAAAAAATAAGCAAATGATTGAATACATTATTAAAAACGGTGTACCTATTAAAGATGGCTTATTTGAATTATTGACTTATTTAAAAGAAAATAATTACAAGATATTACTTGCAACCTCAACTTCTAAAAAACAAGCGATGACAATTTTAGAAAAAGCAGGTGTAGTTAATTATTTTGATAATATGATGTTTGGAGATGAAATTATTAATAGTAAACCAAATCCAGAAATCTTTATTAAAGTAGCAAAAAAGGAAAATAAAGTTCCAAGTGAATGTCTTGTATTAGAAGATTCTAAAAATGGAATAAATGCTGGTGTAAATGGTGGATTTAATTGTGTTTATATACCTGATACAATTATATTTACTCCACCTAGTAATGTCGTTATAAAGTCTTCCTTAAAAGAAGTGATTAACTATTTAATTTCTAATAATTTAATAAAATAATTTAATGTGAGAAGGATTGTTTTTAAAATAGTCCTTCTCTTTTATTGAACAAAATTTTA
>CAVHUN010000055.1:0-18736 GCA_963639175.1 uncultured Prevotella sp. | reverse complement strand
GGGATTTAAATCACCTACTTTTTATATTGAAATGGATAAAAGTCAATTTAGATTATCTTCTAATAAAAAGCATTTATTATATAAATCTGATAAAGGTGTCAGTTTAAATTATTTTAATTTTTCTAATAAGATTGAAAATGTTGATAAATTGAAATTGACAGTTTCATTTTCTAAAAGTGTATTTCAAAATAGAATTCAGTATTCGTTTAATGTTGTTGATTTAGTAAACGATAATAACGATTATGATTTAATTTATTAATTAAATTTATCTAAAAGAAAATAAGTCTTTTCACATTTTATCTACCAGTTATTATTTATATTAAAAATGTTAATATTATCAATGTAATTTTTAAGGTAAAATGCTAGAATATTAAATGAGGTTTGTATATGGAAAGTCCTATTTGTTGCTTAGATATAACATCAAGTTCTATTAAATTGTTAGTTGGTTATATGATTAATAAACAACTTTACATTTTAGATGCTTTAGAATCTAGTATTGCCCATTTAGAAAATGGTCATGTTCAAGATAAAAACGCAATGGTTCAAGCTATTAATGAATTAGTTAAAACATCTTCTGAAAGATTAAAAATACAAATTAAAGATGTAGTAGTAGGTTTATATCCATACCATTTTAAAAGGGAATATAAACAAGATTCTACTTCTGTAACATCTTCTGAAAGAGAAATACAATATTACGACGCTAAAAATTTAATTTCAAAGATTATTAATTCTAATCCATATAAGGATTTAGCAATATGTGATATTGCACCTGATGATTTTACTTTAGATGAATTTAAAACCAGTAAGAATTTTCCTGTTGGTCAAAGATCTAATAACTTAGGTATAAGAGGTTATTTATTCTATGTAGATAAGTCTTATTATGATGAAATAATTGATGTTATAAATAAATGTAATTTAAAAGTTAAATTGACTTGCTTAATTCCTAATGCTTGTTACAAATACATATATTCATTTATGAATAATAATTCTGCTAATGATTTTATTCATTTAGATTACCAAGAAGAACAAACATTTGTCTCATTTTCTAATAAAGGAAATTATGTAGATTCTAGTATTTTAAATTACGGCTTAGAAAAAGTAATAAATGATTTAATTGCTAAATTGAATATTGATAGAAAAACTGCTATTGAATATAAAAATTATTATGGTTTAGAAAAAGGACCTAATTTTGATTTTAAAACTAAACAAGGTTATTCTATTGATCAAATTAACAAAGTTATAAAAGATAGCTTATTAAATTTAAGCCAGGATTTATATGGAATTGTTATGTCATTAGCTCCAGAAGTTAGAACTAATATCATATTTTCTGGTGAAGGTAGTTCAATTAAAGGAATTGAAGAATTCTTAAAAGATGAAACTCATTGTAGAATTAATACTTTTACTCCAATTACATATGGAGCAAGAAACAGTGCATATACAAATTTAGTAAGTATTTTATATTATTACTGCACTTACGAAATTAAAGCGCCAGTTGAACAAAAAAGCTTTACATTTACTAGAACTAACACTAATTTGAATATCAAGAAAATTAATGAAGCTAATAAAGAAACAAAAGAAGAAATATTATAAAGGAGAAAGATATGCCAATAGATTTAGATGCATTTGAATCATATGTTAAAATTTTGGTTATAGGTGTTGGAGGCGGTGGATCTAACGCAGTTAATCAAATGGTTGAAGAAGGAATGGATAAAAACATTGACTTTTGGGTATTTAATACAGACGCTCAAGCCTTAGCTACTTCTAAATCACCAAATAGATTGGTCTTAGGTGAAAATATCACTAAAGGATTAGGAGCTGGTGGAGATCCTTCAATCGGGGAAAAGGCTGCTGAAGCTTCTCAAGATAGAATTAAAGAAATTGTTGCTAATTACGACATGGTATTTATCGCGTGTGGGGAAGGTGGAGGAACTGGAACTGGGGCTGCTCCAATTGTAAGTAGAATTGCTAAAGAAAGTGGGGCATTAACAGTTGCTATTGTTACTAGACCATTTACTTTTGAAGGTAATTCAAGAATGAAAAAAGCCTCAGAAGGTATTTTAAAAATTAAAGATAACGTCGACTCATTAATTATTATTTCAAATGATAAATTAATGTTTATGAATGGTAGAAGACCTATTAAAGAAGCTTTTAATGAATCTGATACTGTTTTAGCTCAATCAGTAAAAACAATTACAGATTTAATCTTATTACCTGGAATTATTAATCTTGATTTTGCTGATGTTAGAAATACATTACAAGATAAAGGAATGGCCTTAATTGGTTTTGGTAGTGGAACTGGGGAATCAAAAGCTAAAGATGCAGCAAGTTCAGCTATTTCATGTCCTTTACTTGAAGCTAGTATTAGAGGGGCAAAATCAGCTATTGTAAATATTACTGGTGGTGATCAAGTTACTCTTGATGAAGCTCAAGAAGCTGTTAGATATATCACTGAAAATGCTGGTGGAGATGTTAATATCATCTTTGGTATACAAACAAATCCTCAATTTGACAATATGATGTTAGTAAGTGTAATAGCTACTGACTTTGAAGATGAAGCAAGTATTATTAATGGAAATAATTCAACTAGTACAATAACTACTAGAACAAGTGGAAATGTTCAAGTTGAAGCACCTAAAGTTCAATTTGATACAAATAATGTTAATCCCGCTCAAGTTGATGATTCTAAATCTAATTTCTCAGATGAAGATGATGTACTTCCTAATTTCTTTGATTCATTAAATAAAGGGAATGATGACAATTCTTCAAATAATAATCCTTCTTTTGAAGATAATAATAACCAAAATTAAATAGGAGATTTTAAAATGGATAATTTTGAACAAATTATATCTGAAGCAGACTCTTCTACTAAAGATGTTAAAACTAAGGCTGATCTAGCTAATTTAAAAGCTAAATATTTAGGTAAAAATTCACCTTTAATTAGCTTGATGGGACAATTAAAAAGCTTAGATAAATCTTTAAAAGCTGAATTTGGAAAAAAGATTAACCTCACTAAGAATAAATTAAACGATTTATTTGAAGCTAAATTAAAAGAATTAGAAGAACAAGAAATCAAAAATAAGATTGAAAACGATAAAATCGATATAACTTTACCCGGTTATAAAATCTCAAAAGGAAGTTATCATCCAATTCAATTAATTGTTGATCAAATAGAAGACTTTTTCCTTGAAAGAGGATATCAAGTTAAACAAGGTAGTGATGTTGAATTAGAAAAGTTCAATTTTGAATTTTTAAATATTCCTCAAGACCATCCTTCTAGAGATATGCAAGATACATTTTATATTTCAGATTCTTTATTACTTAGAAGCCAAACAAGTGGTATTCAAGCTCATGTCATGCAAGAATCTGATCATATCTCACCAATTAAAATTATTTGCCCAGGTAAAACATATAGAAGAGATGATGATAGAACTCATTCTCATCAATTCTCTCAATGTGAAGGCTTAGTAATTTCTAAAGACGCCAATTTAGCTTGCTTAATGAATACGTTAACTGAATTTTTACAATATATGTTTGCTGAATCAAGAAAAGTTAGATTTAGACCTAGCTACTTCCCATTTACTGAACCTAGTATTGAAGCCGATGTATCTTGTTTTGAATGTGGTGGAAAAGGCTGCGATTTATGTAAACACACTGGTTGGATTGAAGTTTTAGGTGCAGGTATGGTTCATCCTAATGTTTTAAAACTCAATGGCTTTGATCCAGATGTTTATCAAGGTTTTGCTTTTGGTGTAGGAATTGAAAGATTAGCCATGCTTAAATATGGTGTTGATGATATTAGAAAGTTTTTTAACAACGATGTAACTTTCTTAAATCAATTTGTAAAAGAGGAGTAATTAATTATGGTATTTTCATATAATTTATTATCTAAATTAGTAGATTTATCATCTATTAGTGTAGAACAATTAGTAAATAGACTCACTTTTTCTGGATTTGAAGTAGAAGGTTATTCTCAAGTTGGCCAAGCTACTAATCTAGTAGTTGGGAAAGTATTATCATGTGAGGCTCACCCAGATTCAGATCATCTCCATGTTTTAAGAGTTGATGTTGGTCAAAATGGTGTATTAGATATAGTATGTGGTGCTAAAAATGTCGCCAAAGATCAAAAAGTAATTATCGCTCAAGTTGGCGCAAGCTTACCTAGAATAAATACTGTAATTAAAAAGGGTGAAATTAGAGGTAAAGTCTCTAATGGTATGTGCTGTTCTTTAGTTGAACTTGGTGTTGATAAGAATTTATTAGATGAAGAAAACGCTAATGGAATATGCGTTTTAGATGATTCTTTTAATGTTGGAGATACAAATATTTTAGATAGATTAGGTTTATCTGATTACGCTTTAGATATTAACGTTTTACCTAATAGACCAGATTGTTTATCTCATTTAGGCTTAGCAAGAGAAATTTCTTCTTTATTTAATAGAAAGTTATTTGATTTACCTAAGTTTGATTTTGGCGATAAAATCAGTTCTTATAAAGTAGATTCAGTTACTTCAAAATGTAAATTATTTAATTTTGTCGAATTAAAAGTAAATCACAATGTTAAATCACCTTTAGATTTAGTTTCATATTTAAGAACATGTGGAATTAGAACAATTTCCTTAATTGTCGATTTAGGAAATTTATCAATGTTATTAACTGGTCAACCTTTACATATGTATGACCTTGATAAAGTTGAAGGCAATTTATTACAAGTAAGAGATGATATCAATACTAAAGTTATCGCTTTAGATGAAAAAGAATATCAAATTCAAGAAAACGATTTAGTAATTTGCAATCAAAATAAAGAAGTAATGTGTATTGGGGGTATTAATGGTACTTCTAGAGTGAAAGTAGATGAAAACACAACTCATATTGGTATTGAAGCTGCTGTATTTTATTATGCTAATATAAGACATACTTCAAATAGATTAGGCTTAGCTTCTTCTTCTTCTAATTTATTTATTAAAGGTGTAAATCCTTATTTAAGTGATTTCAATTTAAATGCCACAATGTATTTAATTGGTAAATATTTACCTGATTTTGAATATTTAGGTCACACTAAATTTGATAATCAAGAACCTATTAGTGGTGGATTTAAATTCTCCTTAGCTAAATTGAATTCACATTTAGGATCTCATTTTGATTTAGCTCAAGTTAAAAAGATTTTAGATGATTTTTACTTATCTTATGAGTTAGATGAAAATGGTGAAGGCGAAATTAAATATGATAAATTCAGATTGGATTTATTAGATCAATGCGACATTGATGAAGAAGTATTTAGAACTAATTCAGAAGATAGTTCTTTATATAAATACGATGTAAATGATATGCCTCAAACCTTTGCAAGTCTAACTTTAGAACAATTAAAAGAAAAGAAAATTAGACAAGTTTTAATTGAAAATGGTTTATCTCAAGTAATTTCTTACACCTTAGTTAATTCTAAATTAGATAGATTATTAAGAATATTTGATCAAGAAGAATCATATAGCTTAATTAATCCAATAACTGAAGATCATAAATATATTCGTTCTGATTTATTATCTAGTTTATATAATGTTGTTAATTACAATTTAGACCATAAAAGAGAAGATTTAGCTTTATTTGAAATATCTTCAATTGCTACATTAAAAGGCGAAAAGAATTACTTATCATTTATTTTAGTTGGTGAAATTCACCTTCAAGAAATGATAAATAAGCACACTGCAAATTTCTATGATGCTAAAGGCCTATTTGAAAATATAATGCAAATAATCGGTTTAGATGAAAAACGTTACACTTTAGTAAGAACTAAAAATCCAAATTTACACCCTTATAAAGCCTGCGATGTATATTTAGGTAAGACCTTAGTTGGTTCATTTGGTCATTTAAACCCTCAATATTTTGAAAAAGATATGGTAGTTTGCGAATTGGATTTAGGAATTTTATTAGCTCAAAAGACTTCTAAATTAAAGTGTAAACCTCTTAATAATTTACAACCAATTAGAAGAGATTTAGCCTTTAAAATCAATTCAAGTGAAGTCACTTGCGCAAATATAATTAGTGCAATTAAACAAGCTGAGCCTAAATTTATTCAAGATGTAAAAATCTTTGATGTATTTACTAAAAACGGTGAAACTTCATATGCTTTTGCTATTTATTTAATTAAAGAAGATAAGTCATTTACCGATGATGAAATCAATCAAATATTAAATAATATTATTAATAATGTTACTAAAAAATTGAAAGTTGAGTTGAAAAAATAATGAAATTTGTACCCCAATCATTTCAAGAAATAAAAGAGAATAATTTCTTTGATAAAATAGGACTTGTTGCTCATAATTGTTACCAAGTAGATAACAACAACAATTCTGAATTATTTGTTAAAAAATTAATTGGTTATGGCCATTTTGCTATGATGGAACATTATCAATTTGTCATTCAAACAAATAAAGAATTTTATCAAGAATTAATACAATTAAATAATCCATTTATCATTTTAGTAAATGATTCTAGCTCATATTACGCTTCATTTTCTATTAGAGTAATTTTAGAAAATTACAAAGGTGAAAATAGTTCTACTTATTTAAAATTGTTATCATTTTTACCAAATGATATTCAAAAGATATTACAAGATGCTACTCCTATTAAAGAAGTCGGAAAGTTATTAACTGAAGATGAAATAAAAAGATTAGATAAATCTATTTATCAAAAAGTTAAATTTGTCACAGTTAAAATAATTACTGATAGAGGCGTTTCTCATGAATTAGTAAGACATAGAATCGCTTCATATGCTCAAGAATCTACTAGATATTGTAATTATTCAAGATCTAAATTTGGCAATGAATTAACTTTTATTGAACCATTAGATTATTCTATGCATAAACAAGATTATGATCAAATCTTTTTAGCAATTGAAAAAGAATACATTCATATGACAAATGATTTACATATGAGTGCAGAAATGGCTAGAAGCATTCTTCCTAATAAATTAAAAACAAGTATTATAATTACTTGTTCTATAAGTGAATATTTAAAGATATTTGCTTTAAGATGCGCTAAAAACGCTCACCCAGATATTCAACAAATTATGAATCAAATAAGAGATTGTTTTATTCAAGAAGGATATATAACTAATGAAGATAGATAATTATTCAGAAGTATTGATCTTAAAAGAAAAAGATTTGTATTTTGCTACATCAAATGTGTTAACTTACAATGTTTCTTTCTCAAAAGAAGAATTAAAAGCAGTTAACAATGTAAAAAAAGCCGATGATATTTTAGTAAGTATATCTACATACGAATTAGACTTTGGATATGTAGTTAACATTTCTTTAAAAGGTGAAATAAGTATAGTAGATGATGTCACTTCTAAAGTTGTTAAATATAAAATAGATACAACTGATAGCTTAAACGCCGCCTTAAAAGATGATGAAGAAATAGGAATAGATATAATTGCTAATAGAGGTAATTATGATTTTGTTCCTGTAATCCTAGCTTTATTTTATCAATCTATTCCTTTAAAAATTAACTTTAATCAAAAATACAAAAAGGAAGAAGATTACGAAATAATTTCTGAAGAAGAATACAATTTGCGTAAAGAAAATCAGAAAAAAGAAGATAATCCTTTTTCTAAATTAAAAGATTTGGATTTATAACTATTTATTAGTCTTCTTATAGATAGCCTATAAGAAGATTTTTAATTTGATTAAAAAGTTAAACCTGCTATTTGCTAAATAAATTAGCAAGTAGTTTTTTAATGAAAAAAATTTTTAAGAAAATATCTACAAATATAGTCAAAAACATAAAAATGGTATATAATGGAATAAAGTGGAGGGAAGTGGAGATGTTTGTAGGCGAATTTAGACATTCATTAGATGAAAAATCCAGAATAGTCTTACCATCAAAGTTTAGAAGTCAGCTATCAAACACTATCTATGTAACCTTAGAACTTTCTAACTGTTTAGGAATTTATTCAGAAGAAGAATTTTCTAAATTAGCTAGCAAGTACACTAACTTAGATGACTTTGACAAATTATCACGTGCAGTTAAAAATGTATTCTTTGCCAATTCAAGTGAACTTAGTTTAGATAAACAAGGTAGAATTAGTATTCCTAAAAACTTATTAGAAAAAGTTGGAATAAATAAAGAAATCGTTTTAACAGGTGGATTTAATCACATCAATGTTTATTCAAAAGAAGTATTTGAAAATAACATGAAAGAAGATGAGGCTAATTTTGCTACTAATGCACAACAGATATTCTCAAAAAGTCATATGTAAAGGAGGCTAGAAAAATGGTTTATGATCATCATGTTCCTGTCTTATGTGAACAAGCGATTGAATTATTAAATATTTCTCCAAATTCAATTTGTCTTGATATGACATTAGGTAGAGCAGGACATTCATCAAAAATTTTACAAAAAATACCAAACGGCTTTCTTTATGCCACTGATAAAGATATACAAGCGATAAATTTCTCAACAAATAAACTTTTAAACATTAGAGATAACTTCAAAATTTATCACCTTCCATTTTCAAAAGTAATCGATCAATTAAAAGAAGACGGAGTAGAAAAAGTAGACTGCATCTTATTTGATATAGGAGTATCTTCACCTCAATTTGATGATCCAAGTAGAGGATTCTCCTATAGATTCGATTCAAAATTAGATATGAGAATGAATCAAGAACAAGAATTAACAGCTTATGAAGTTGTTAACACTTATTCAGAAGAGAAATTAAGACATATAATTTCTTATTATGGTGAAGATTCATTTGCATATAAAATTGCTAAACAAATAGTAATAAATAGACAAATTCAACCAATTGAAACAACATTTCAATTAGTAGATACAATAAAACAAGCTCTTCCTAGCTTTGTATTAAATAAAAAAGGACATCCTGCTAAGCAGACATTTCAAGCTATTAGATATGAAGTAAATAACGAAATATATGAATTAGAAAATGGCTTGAAAAAAGCAGTTGAATTCCTAAATGTTGGTGGAAGATGTGGAATTATCACATTTAATTCTTTAGAAGATAAGATTGTAAAAGATATATTTAAATCCTATACAAGTCTACCTACTGTCAATAGAAATTTACCACCATTATTAAATCAAGAACCAGTTAAATATGCTTTAGTTACTAGAAAACCTATTGTTCCTAGTAAAGAAGAATTACAAATTAACCCTAGAAGCGAACCCGCTAAATTAAGAGTTATAGAAAGGATAGAAGAATAATATGTTCAAAATGAAAGAAAAATTAACAAAAAATCACAAGACAAAATTCGATTTAAGAGCAAAGAACTTAATGATTATTTCTTTTGCTACATTAGCTTTAGTTTGCGCAATATTTATTCCTTTAAATGCTATAAATCAAGCTAAGGTTAATCAAGTCAAAGCCCAACAAGTTGAAAATAATGTTGGTGTATTAAATTTAGATATCTAAAATTTTAGATATACATACCTTTTCTAACTATTAAGATTTAATCGTCTTAATAGTTTTTAATTACATTAAAAAAGAATGATCTAGAATTTAATCTAAATCATTCTTGATATTTTATAATCTTGATAATTTCTTTTCTTTAATATCAGATTTAATTAAATCTAAGAATTCATCAATTGAAACAGAATGTTGATCTTTGCTACCAAAGACTCTATAAGTAATAGAATTATTTTCTACTTCTTTATCACCTATAACAATTGAATAAGGAATCTTTTTAGCAGCGCATAATTGAATTTTCTTTCCTAATTTTTCATCAGAATCATCAATTTCATATCTTATGTTATTTTCTTCAAATAAAGCTGCTAACTTTTTAGCATATTCAAGATGCAAATCATTTCTTACTGGTAATAATTTAACTTGGACAGGAGCTAACCAAGTAGGGAAGTTTCCTTTAAAGTGTTCAATTAAGATACCAGTGAATCTTTCAACTGATCCAAAGATAGCTCTATGAATCATGAAAGGAGTTTGTTTTTCACCATTTTCATCGATGTAGACACAATCAAATCTACCAGGTAATTGCATATCTAATTGAATAGTACCACATTGCCAAATTCTCTTTAAAGAATCTTGTAATTTGAAATCTAATTTAGGACCATAGAAAGCTCCATCGCCAGGATTAATTTTATATGGAATGTTGGAATTTTCTAAGCACTTTTTCAAAATAGATTCAGCTTTATCCCAAGTTTGGATTGTTCCAATAAAGTCATTTTCAGGTCTAGTTGATATTTCAATATGATAAGAAAGACCAAAGGAAGAATAAATTTCGTTATAAAGTTTTAATAAGTGAGTGATTTCTGATTCAATTTGATCAGGTCTAATAAAGGTATGAGCATCATCTTGAGTAAATGATCTAACTCTAAATAAGCCATTTAAAGCACCACTAGCTTCATAACGGTGAACTAAGCCTAATTCACCAACTCTAATAGGTAATTCTTTATAAGAATGTTGATGATTTTTATAAACTAAGATTGCACCAGGGCAGTTCATTGGTTTAATAGCAAACTCTTTTTCTTCAATCTTAGTGATGTACATATTTTCTTTATAGTGATCCCAGTGACCGCTAGTTTCCCATAATTCTTTTGAAAGGATAATAGGAGTTTTAACAATTAAATAGTGATTTTTATAATGGATTTGTTTCCAAAAGTCTTCTAATTGGTTTCTAAAAATCATACCATTAGGTAACCAGAATGGGAATCCAGGGCCATAATCAGATAACATGAATAAATCTAAATCTTTACCCAATTTTCTATGATCTGATTGTTTTCTTTCTTCAACTAATTTTAAATAATTATCTAAATCAGTTTGTGAGAAGAAACATGTACCATAAATTCTTGTTAATTGAATGTTGTTTTTATCCCCTTTAAAATATGCCCCAGCAATAGAAGTTAACTTAAAGCCTTTACAATAAGAAGTAGAAGGAACATGAGGACCTTTACATAAATCAACAAAGTCTCCATCTTCATAAATGGATAATTGTCCTTCTAATTCTCTAGCGTGTATTAATTTTAATTCTTGGCCTTTGAATATTTCTTCTGCATCTTGCTTAGAAATTTCTTTCTTGATGAAAGGATAATTTGCTTCAACTATTTTTCTCATTTCCTTTTCAATAGCAGGGAAATCCTTTTCTGAAACAGGGGATGAGAAATGAATATCATAATAAAAGCCTTCATCAACACTTGGGCCAAAAGCAAATTCAGCATCTTTATATAAATGTTTAATAGCTGTTGCTAAAACATGAGCGCATGAATGATTTAAAATTGATAAGGCTTCAGGATCTTTTTTAGTTAAGATTTTAAAAGAACCATCGCTAGATATAGGAGTTCTATAATCTAAGATTTCATCGTTAAATTTAACTCCAATACATTCTTTTTCTAATGATTTAGATAATAAAGAAGCTATTTGTTTACCATTTAAACCATTTTCGAATTCTTTGATTGAACCATCAGATAATGTTAATTTCATAATTTTCTCCTTTAAATAAAAAAAGATGATAACCATATAGGGTGAACTAATGTCCACGGTACCACCTAAATCTTTTCTAACACGATATTAGAATCTTATTTTTTGAATTTAACTTCAATTCAGAAAGCCTTATTACTAAGGAGGCTAGAAAGTGGTATCTATAGTTTTGTTATCTTAATTTCACCTTTATAAGATTCTCTGTTAGTATTGTTTTTCTATAGACTTGTCTTTTATCAACGCCACGATTATTTTTGCACTTTAATTATATTTTGTCAATTGATATAACTAAATTTTTAAAAATTATAAGACTAAACTTGCACCAGATATTAAACCGCAATCTTGATCGAATTTTGCAAGTACAAATTTGATTTTTTTACAAGGGTAATTAGCAATAAATGCATTAGAGACTTTTTCTAAATCTTCTAAAAAGACCTCTTTGCTTTTTAAAACTCCTCCTGATAGTACATAAACATCGCTGTTGTAATTAAGCTGCATATTTGCAATAAAACTAGAAGTGAGTCTTAGCCAATCTTCATAAACTTTCAATGCTTTTTCATCTTTAGATTTAACTAACAAGAAGAATTCTTGACTTGAAGTAATATTTAAATCATTTAATTTGGATAAATAAATTACCCCATTACCAGAACAAAGTTGTTCAAATTCATAGAAATTATTTTTATAATTTATATAATTATGCCCAACTTCAAAAGGGAGATCAATTAATTGTTTTGAATTAACTACTCCTATTCCTATACCAGTAGAAATTGTTAAAAATATAGAAGAGTCAAAATCTTTACTAGCTCCATATTTAGCTTCCATCAAGGCTTCACAATTAGCATCATTTACTAATTTAATTTCGTTTATAAAAGGAAAATCTTTTTGCAAAAGAGGAATTAAATCAAAACCTTTGATATTTAAATTTGGGGAATTTTCAATTCTTCCATTATTAATAAAACCAGCACAACAAATACCAATCTTATTAATATTAGAAGAAAAAGAAGATGATAAAACTTCATTTACCATCTTCTTTATTTGTAAATAAAGTAAATTAGGATCTTCATGAATGGATTTTTCTTTAATTTGACTAAGAATATTTAGATTTTCATCTACAATTCCTACTCTTAAATTTGTTCCACCTAAATCGATACTAATTACTTTATTTAATTCCATATTATTCCTATCTATTATAAATCGATGACATTGATTGATGTAGGTTCTTTTTCACCATAACAAACAATGACTTTACCAGAAGTGAATCCAGCTTGTTTAGCTAAATCAGCAGCAACTTTGTTAGCTTGTTCTAAGCTTGTAGGTAATTTATCAACGATTGTTGAAGTAACACCATAAGCTAAGCAAGAATATGTAGCAGCTTGTCTAGTTGTTGTAGCAGCTAAAACAGGATTGTAAGGTAAGAATTTAGCAATGTGTCTTGTGATAACACCATCGTTAGTAAATACAACTGTTAAAACTGTCTTTAATAAGAGGGAAGTAGTTGCAACATTGTAACCAATTGCATCGTTTAAAGAGTGATCAGAATATTTCCAACCTTCTTCAGCAAAGGCTTTATAATCAACGATTTGTTCCATTCTTCTAGAAATTCTAGCTTCCATATCAGCAGCTTCAACTGGATATTCACCATTAGCAGATTCAGCTGATAACATAACACCATCAGAACCTTGTAAAACAGCATTAGCAACATCGCTAACTTCAGCTCTTGTAGGGTTAGGATTGTGTTTCATAGAATCTAACATTTGGGTAGCTGTGATAACAGGTTTACCTAATCTTCTAGATTTAACTAACATTTCTCTTTGGACAACAGGGACATCTTCAGCGTTGATTTCAACACCCATATCGCCTCTAGCGACCATTAAACCATCAGAGTTTTCAATAACTTCATCTAATTTTGCAATAGCTTCAGTATTTTCAACTTTGGAGATGATTTGGATGTGTTCGCCACCGTGTTCTTTTAATAAGGCTCTAATATCATCGATATCTTGTTTGCTTCTAATAAATGAAGCGGAGATATAGTCGACTTTAGCAAATTCACAACCCCAAATTAAATCTGCTTTATCTTTTTCAGATAAGTAAGGCATATTTAAATGTGTATCAGGGCAGTTAACACCTCTCTCATCTTTGATTGTATGTTTATTTAAACATTCAGTGATTAAAGCGTGTTCTTTTTCATCTTTACCAGTGACTTTGAAACCGACATTACCATCATCTAATCTGATGACATCACCGACTTTGCAGTCTTCATATAAAGCAGGATATGTAACAGAGAATTTAGATCTATCACCTAAAACTTCTTTAACATAAACTCTTACAACATCGCCTTTTTCATAAGTGCAAGAACCACCAACGAAATTGTGAGTACGAATTTCAGGACCTTTTGTATCTAACATGATAGGAATGATGATTCCTCTTTCTTTTTCAATGATTCTAGCATGTTCAACTTTTTCAAAGTGTTCTTCAAAAGAACCATGAGAGAAGTTCATTCTAACAACATTCATACCGACATCAACTAACTTGTTCATTACTGGTAATGGTGAGCTAGAAGGACCGATTGTGCAAACGACTCTTGTTTTTTTGTTAATTGGCATCATAATAATTTTTTACCTCTTTCTTTTATCCGATGTATTTTGCTACCTTTACAATATCTATTGTAGATTTTCTTGGTAACTTCAACGCATCATATATATTGTAATATTTTAATTGATTTTCTACAATACCAGCGCACACACAACTTATATTTTTATCGATAAGTTCAATTGCGTATTCGCCTAATCTACTTGCTAAGACTCTATCTTGTGCAGAAGGTGTACCACCTCTTTGCATATGACCTAATACTTCAGCTCTAGCACCATACCCAGTTTGTTCTTGTATCTTTTTAGCTAAAGCGTGAACATCAGTGATCTTTTCAGAAATGATAACAATTGCATGTTTTTTTCCAGAATGTCTTTGGTCTGCTAAAAATTGAATTATTTTATCTTCATTGTATTCTGTTTCGTTTGTAATTACTAATTCAGCACCACAAGCTAATCCTGCATAAGCAGCTAAATCACCACATTTATTACCCATAACTTCAACAATAGAACAACGATGATGAGAAGAAGATGTATCTCTTAATTTATCTACGCATTCAACTATTGTATTTAATGCAGTATCAAATCCAATAGTATAATCAGTTGAAGCAATATCATTATCAATTGTACCTGGTAATCCAACAGTAGAAATTCCTAATCTACTTAAAGCAGCTAAGCCTTGATAAGTACCATCTCCACCTATACCAATTACAGAATCGATTTGGTGCTTTTTTAAGATTTCAACAGCTTTTTGTTGAACTTCTAAAGTAGCAAATTCAGGTAATCTTGCAGTGCCTAGAATAGTACCACCTCTATTGATAGTTTCTGAAACTGAGCTTCTATTTAATGATTCGATTTGATCAGCAATTAATCCTTTATAACCAGAATAAATACCAAACATTTCATCTCCATTTTTAAGACCAGCTCTTACACATGCTCTAATGCACGCATTCATTCCTGGGGCATCTCCACCAGATGTTAATATAGCAATTCTTTTATTCATAAAATATTACCTCACAAGTACATATTTTAACTATTTAATTTTTAAAAATAAAGAAAAAAATTAGCATATTTATAACTATTTTTTCTTAAAATTAAAAAACTAGTTAGCAATCTAACTAGTCATCTTGTTTAGGTGAATTATTGTCTTCTTTAAAGAATAGTCTACCTATCATTTCATTAGCACGTAAATTAGCATTATCAATGAATTCTTTTAAGTTAGGATTATTTTTATAAAATGTTTCTTGTTTAGCTTTTTTATTAGTAGTTAGATAAACTTTAAGCTGCTCGTAAGAAATGACAACCTTGCTTTGTTTTGTGTATTTTTGAACTCTTGCAAAAAGGGAAGTAGATCTAATTAAATCGTATAACATTAAGCCATAATAAATACCAATGATGAAATTAAAGTAAGTATCATATTCATTAAAGAAATTAAATACGATAATCATATAAGGATTAATTAAATAATAATAGGCAAATGATAAAGCTAACCAAAAGAAAGTAAATAAAGGACAAATGATTCCTTGAATGTTACCTTTTAAATTAGAATAATCCCAAAGTTTTACCTTAAATCCTTTTATAAATATAATACCAGCGATATATTCAATTAAAGTAGCACCAATTCCCATTAAGAAACATTTTATTATGTCTTCTAATATTTTGTTTTCCATATTGAAACTGACCATGCTTAATGAATATAAAATCAATAAACCAAAACCATATAAAGGAAGATAAGGTCCTTTTAAAAATCCAGGATTAATCCATCTTTTAGCTGAAAAGTATCTTCTATAAAATACTTCAATTATATAGCCAAGGCAGCTACCAAACATAAATATGTAACACAAATTAATAAAAATATTCCATCCAGTCATAATAAAAGTCCTTTTTATACACCTTATTCTAGATATATTAAAAAATATTTTCAATTACATATAATAAAAATGATAAAATAAAAAGGCTATGGAAACATTTGATTTAGAAGCTATTTATATAATAAAAGGAGATACTAGCTTATCTTCAGAACAAGAAGAAATGCTAGCTAAATGCTATCTTCCTATAATAGGGAATAATCCTTATTCTCTTTATCATGTCTTTTTATATAATAGAAAAGAAACTTATTTTACTTTTGAAATAATTAATTCAATAAGTGGTTTAAATATTGTAGACTTTACTAATTCAATCCATATGTTAGAAGCAATTGGGTTACTTGGAACTTATTTTAAGCAATCGAAGCAAAAAACCACATATATTATTAATATATTTATTCCTTCTACTCCTAAAGTGTTTTTTAAAAATGTTTTATTAGCATCTTTATTACTTCAAAAAGTAGGACAAAGAAAATTTAACGCTATTAAAAATTCACTTTTATCAAAAGAAACAATACCAGATGGATTTTTTGATATCTCTGCTAAATTTGAAGATGTTTTTAGCGATGTAGTAGCTGATTTTTCTAATTTAGATGCTTCTTTAAATTTGAAAGACTATGTTAGTAAAGAAATAGAACTAAGATTTAATAAAGATGAATTCTTGAAAAAAATAAAAGAGCTACAAATTGATCCTTCAATATTAGGAAAAGACTTAGTAGATATAGAAAGATTATCTAGTTTATTTGGACTATCCACTAATGTTGCAAGTACATTTGTTAAAAAATATTGTATTGACTCATATGGTCAATTTTCTTTAGCGACATTTAAAAAATTTGCTGAAAATTATTCTCATTATAAAGTAGAAGATTTAGATTATTCTAAACAAGAAGTCTTTGGAACTTCTGATTTTGCTAAAAAGGCTAAATTAATGGAAGAAAATGCCCCATTAAAATATTTACAATCTTTACTTGGAGTATCTGCACCTAGTTCATATAAACAAATATTAGATAGATTAACTAAAGAATACAATTGTTCATATTCAGTAATTAACGCATCAATTGATTATACAATTAGAAAATGCAAGGGAAGTCTTCCAGAACAATATTTAACAAAAGTTTTAGTTTCTTTACTTTCTAATAAGATTAATAACGCCTCAGATGCTATGACATTTTTATACCAAAAAGAAGCCGATTATTCTAAAAAGAAGAATAAATATGAACTTGATATTTCTTCAATTGAATTAAGTAATAAAAATGAAGAACAAGTAGAAGCTAATAAAGAAGAAAAAGAAGAATTGAGTATAGATGAAATTTTAGGAGATGATGATATATAATGGAAAAAATTAAAAATAAAATGATATCTTCTAAAAATATCAATATGGGATTAGCTAATCCTAAAATTGAAAAACTAAATGAAGAATTAGAAGAAGAAATTGAAAATAATCCTAGCTTACATAATTATGTATATTCTTTAACTAGTTCTAAAGAAGTTATTAAAAAATCATATTCTCAAATAAGAAGATATGTTGAATCTATTAAAGATTGTAAGAATTGTAAAAAGCTTGCTAATTGTCCAAAAGCTGATAAAGGAATTATTAAGAATCTAACTTATAATAAATATACTGATTCAATTGAAGATGGATTTTGTAAATGCGAAAAACTTCAACAAGTTGAAAAAATCTTATCTAATATTAAATATTCAGATATAGATACTTATATTGCTTATGATTTATATACAAATGTCTTTGCTTTATTAAAGCAAAATAAGGAATCTAAAGTTGCAAATTCATTTAATAAAGTAGGGAAAGACGCATATATTTCTATGAATAAATATAATAAAGACACTATTAATAAAGGAATATATGTAGCTTCTGATAATTCAAATGGGAATAATTTAGTAATCTCATTAGCTTTTTATGCTAGTAAAACTAAAAATGTAACATGTTCAATAATTGATGCTAAAAGCTTGTTTACTGATTTAGCTAGTAATATTCCTTCTATTAAAAATGAGGCTAAAGCTAATTTTGATCTAGCTATGCAATCAGATGTGATTTGTATTATTAATTTAGGTTTAGAATATAAAAATCAAGCTGTTAGTTCTTCAATTATTTTACCAATGTTTTTAGATTTGAAAGCTAAAGGGAAGATAACATTTATCTCATCTTATTTTAAAATAGATACTCTTGTTAATGACTATTTTAGTTATAAAAGCAATAATAAATTGCTTTTAAAGAAAGCTATAGATGAAATAGTAGATGAGAAAGTAATAGTAGATATAGAACAATTTTAAATAGGACAAAAGAAACTGACTTTTGTTCTTTTTAATTTATAAAAATTCATTTAATTATCTCTATATATTTATGGAGGTAGAAAAATGATTTTACAAACAAATAAGAATAACTGTGGTGAAATAGTCACTAGACAAGTTATTAATAAATATTATAAAAGCGATTCTATAGCATGTAAAAAGCTAGAAAATGAGTGTTCTAACTTGTTAGAAATAAAACAAAGCTTAGAAAAATATGGAATAAGTAGTACTGGATATGAAATAGAAGATTTTAATTTATTTTATAATTCTAAAAAGAAAGTAGAATTTATTACTAATATAGTTAGTGAAAATAAGTCTCATTTTGTCTATTGTCAAAAGATAAATAAATATTATTTAAAAGTGTTTTTTCCTGAAGTTGGGAATAAAATAATCTCTATTAAAAAATTCAAGAAAATGATTTCAGGATACATATTATTAATTGAAAAAGTGAATAAATTAAAGCAGAAAAAATTAACTATGTTAAAACAAAATGATAAGATAACTCTTAGTTTAATATGTTTATTTGAATTAGTTGGTATTAGTCT
>CAVHUN010000054.1:0-5835 GCA_963639175.1 uncultured Prevotella sp. | reverse complement strand
TTTTTCGAATAGTTTAACACTATATTTTTAGGGTTAACGCCTAAAGTCAGGTATTTTAGTATTTTTTATTAGAAATAAAAAATACTTTTTGTGAAAAATCAATAATTTTTTATGTGATGCACCAAAATATTCTCTTCCAGCAAAAAAGTATTGACAATTTTCTTAACATAATTAGTAAAATAGTTTATTATTGATATATTTTCTTTTAAACATTAAATTAAATACTAACTATTTAACTTCAATCATTAAATTTCTTAAAATATCATAAGCTTCTTGTTCTAACTTTTCATTATTAGATGCACAACAACTACTATTAACAATAATAGGAGTATTTGGAAAAATAGATTTTAATACAATAGCGTTAGATAATACACAAATATTAGTAACTACTCCTACTATTTCTATTTGCTTATACATTTTATCTTTTAAAGAAGAATATAATTTATAACAAGGAAAAGTATCCTTTTTTAAGACTAGATGTCTTTGAGAAATTTGTTCTATATCTTTATAAAAATTATGACCAGGAGTATTTTCAATACAATGAGGAATAGGAAGATTTTCACCTTCTAATGATTTCAAATAATCTTGTTGATGAGTATCTTTTGTAAAAATTACATCATCTTCATTTTCTTCATATGCTAAAATCTTTTCCTTAATATTTAGATAAATATCTTCAGCTTTTTTAAAGCCTAATGACCCATCTACAAAATCATTTTGATAATCGACAACTAAAAGTAAAGATTTCATTTTGACTAGCTCCTATCTTCGTTTTATATATTAACAAATTCAGCTATTTAAATATAAGTGTTTTAAATTATTAAAGATATAAAATTATAAATACTTTTCAATTTCCCATTTAGTAATTAAGCATCTATATTCTTCCCATTCAATAGTTTTAGCTTCCACATATTTTTTGTATGTGTGTTCGCCTAAAGTTTTTCTAATTAATTCATCCTTTTTGAGTTCTTTAATGGCGTCTTTTAAATTTTCAGGAAGGTTTTCAATTCCTTTTTGTTCTCTTTCTTCTCTAGTTAAAGAAAAAATATTATCGTAAACTGGTGGGACTAATTCATCTTTAGAAATATTTTCAATTCCATCTAATCCACATGCTAATATGCAAGCTAAAGCTAAATATGGATTAGCAGTACAGTCCACATTTCTAAGCTCTGTTCTAGTAGATTTTCCTCTAATAGCAGGAATTCTAATCATGCTTGATCTATTTGCATCAGACCAACAAGCATAACAAGGGGCTTCATAGCCTGGGATTAATCGTTTATATGAGTTGACACTTGGGTTAGTTAATAATGCTAATCCTCTAGCGTGTTTTAATATTCCACTAATCCATTTTCTACATAACAAAGATAAATTCATACTGTCATTAGGATCGTAAAATAAATTGTTACCATCTAAATCAGCTAATGAACAATTTGTATGCATACCTGAACCATTGATATTAGCAATAGGCTTAGGCATAAATGAAGCGTAAAATCCATTTTTTCTTGCTACTACTTTTACTACTTGTTTAAATGTTTGAACATTATCACATGCATGAACTACATCAGCAAATCTAAAATTAATTTCGTTTTGTCCTTTAGCAACTTCATGATGAGCAGTTTGAACTACAAAACCAAGCTTTTCTAATTCTAAACATATTTCTCTTCTTATATATTCAGAACCATCTAAAGGAGATAAATCAAAATAACCACCTTTATCATTTGGTTCAATTATTGGTTGATTATTTTCATCCATTTTAAATAAGAAAAACTCAGGTTCAAAGCCAATATTTAAATAGCCAATTCCCATGCTGTTCATCTTTTTTACCATCTTTTTTAAAATATAACGAGGATCCCCTTCAAATGGTTCACCTTTAGTGTTATATACATCGCATATTAATCTTGCGACTTTTCCATATTTTTCATCTTCAAAAGAAAGAATCATCCACGTATCAAGATCTGGTCTTAAATACATATCTGCTTCTTTAATTCTTACAAACCCTTCAATTGAAGAACCATCAAACATAATTTTTCCATCTAAAGCATCTTCAAGTTGACTTAAAGGAATTTCAACTGCTTTTATTGTTCCTAGCATATCAGTAAATTGCAATCTAATATAATTTACTTTTTCTAACTTTGCCTTATTTAAAATATCTTCTTTTGTAAACATAATTAATCCCCCTTAATAAATCTATACAAACTAAAAACTTAAAAATAGTTTATCATAGAAAATTAAATATTCAACAATATTTTAAAATGATAAAATTAAAACATATAGGAAAAACTAAAATGAAAAAGACAAATAGAATAGTAATAATAAGTGGAGATTCATCTGGATTTGGGCTAGAAATGGTCAAACAATTTATTAATAATAGGGATATAGTATGTGGAATATCTAGAAAAGAATTCAAATTAGATAAATTAGATCATTATATAGGTGATATATCAAATTATGAAGACTGCAAAACTATAATTGATTCAATTTACAATAAGTACCATAGAATCGATATTTTAATAAATAACGCTGGTTTTGGAATATTTGGAAGTATAGAAGAAACAGATATATTAAAAGCTAAACAAATAATGGATGTTAACTTTTTAGGAACTTTCTATTTAACTAAATGCGTGCTAGAAATATTTAGAAATCAAAAGCAAGGTCAAATAATAAATACATCTTCTTTAGCAAGCTTAATTCCGCTTCCTTATCAAGGCTTTTATTGTGCATCTAAAGCAGCTTTAGATTCTTTATTTGATTCATTAAGAATAGAATTATTACCTTACAATATTAAAATTACTTCTATTAGACCAGGAGACGCAAAAACTTCTTTTACCAAAAATAGATTAAAAGATATTTCTCCTTCTTCACCTTATTATGAAAGTGTAACTAAATGCTTAAATACTATTTCTAAAGATGAACAAAATGGCTTTTCTCCATTAAAAGTAGGAAAGACTGCTTTAAAATTATCGTTTAAAAAGCACCCACCTTATGTTAAAAAAGTAGGTGCAAAAGATTCATTTTTAAGTGTGATATTTAAAATATTACCTAAATGTATAGCTTATAAATTAATATATAAAATATACGCTTAATTAATTTTTACTAAATCTTGTTCAAAACAAATATTTGATTGATAAAAACCTTTAACAAAATTAGCCATATCATCAATATCATAATATCCACACATTTCCATACTTGAATGCATTGCTAATTGACTAATTCCAATATCTGCGCTGATTAAACTAACTTCACTATTAGAAATATTTCCTAAAGTAGAACCACCTCTTAAATCACTTCTATTTGTGTATTCTTGATAATTTAAATTATTGTTTTTACAAATAGTTTTAACAATAGAACTAGATAAAGAATCTGAAGTATAAGATTGATTAGCGTTATATTTAATAACAATACCATTATTTAACAATACTTGAGTAGTCTTATCAGAAACTTCCATGTGGTTAGGATGATTTGCATGAGCATTATCAATACTAATTAATATAGAATTAGCAATTGCTTTTTGATAATCATCATTATTAGTTTTAAATTCATCAACTATTCTTTTTAATATATCTTTTAAAAATGTTGAATTAGCACCTTGTCTAGTTAAAGAACCGACTTCTTCATTATCAAAACAGGCATATAAGCTAATTTTAGAACTATCTTTAGCGTCGATAAATCCTTCTAAAGAAGAATAACTACTTGAAAGATCATCTAATTTACCTGCTAAGACAAATTCTTGATTAGCTCCACATCTAGTTGGTAATTCTCTTACATATAAATACAAATCATAACTAATTATCTTTTCTTCATCATTTAAGCTAAATTCATCTTTTAAGAATTTATCAAAATCAAAATCAGGATCTGAACTAATAATTGGGAGCATATCTTTGCTGTTATTAAATGCATAACCTGAATTGACATTTCTATTCATATGAATGCATAAATTATTAATAGTTAATAAATCTTTATCAATTTCAACTACTCTTTGTTCTAATTTATTATCACTACTTACTATAATTCTTCCAGCTAAGCTTAATGGTCTATCTAACCAAGTAGAATTAATCATTCCCCCATATGGTTCTACATTTAGCAAAGTCAAATTATTAACCTTAATTACTGGATTAGGCTTCAATTTAAAAGTTGGTGAATCAGAATGGCTAGCAGTAATTAAAAAAGATAAATCAAAATTAGTAGGAATCTTAAAAGCAATGATACTAGAAAGATTTCTTTTAACATAATATTTTTTACCCTTTTCTAATTTAAAATTAGAATTCTCATTTAAACAAATAAAACCATTTTCATCTAATCTAGAAGCGATGTTTTTACATGAATGAAATTGAGAATAAGAAGTCTTTAATAAATTAATAACTTGATCAGCGTATTTTCCCATTTTAGTTTTTCTCCTTTACATTGATATTATTAGTATTTTCAAATAAATATATGTCACCTAATTCATTTTTAATATTATTTTCTACATTATATTTAAAAAGATTAAATTCAATATTTTGTGCGTTTTTAATATATAAAACATTTAGTTTTCCTTCAATCAAATTTTTATGATATGTAGGTCTAATATCTTTGATATTTTTAGGCCACTTAGATTTATTGGATATATTGATATTTATATTATCAAAATAAATATCACCAATATTCATTTCATCTTCCCCATATATCATAATTCCATTCTCGCTAGATGCATTTATATTAGAAAAAGTTAAGTTTTTAATATGACCGACTTTACTAGTTTCAAATCTTTTTAAAGCCGTGATACATATTGGCTCACTTGCTCCCCAATATTGAGTTTTAGAAAATATTCTCGTATCAAAATTTATATTAGAAAATATGACATTTTCTATATTTCCTTGATCTCTAAGTTGAATAGTAATTCCTCTATTTGAATTATAAATATTACAATTTGAAACAATGATATTTTTAAAATCATTCCACGATTCTGAGCCAAATTTAATTGCCCCAGAAGTTGTCACTAAATTGCAATTTGAAACACAGATATTTTCACAATTTCCATATTTAATAGCACTTTGAGTATTTTTAAAAACAATCGCGTCATCTCCAGTATGAATATAGCAATTATTTATCCTGACATTTTTACAATGATCTGGGTCAATTCCATCACAATTTGTCATTTTTAAATTGTTTAATATTCTAATTGAATCAATTAAAACATCATTGCATCCAACCATATGTAAACTCCAAAATGCTGAATTTTGCAATGTGACATTTAATATATTTAAATTAGTAATATTTTCTAAAAAAACTAGTGGCATTCTTGGATAAAATCTTCCATCAATTTGATATTGATCTTGCTTACCATAAAATATAGATTCATTTCCATCTATTTTACCTAGCCCACTAATAGTGACATTTTCTAAATCTTTTCCATATATTAAAAATAAATAAGGTAATCCATCATATTCGCAATCTTCATAAGAAGGAACATTTAATTTCTCATCGTAATTTATCTTTTTATTAAATAAATTAAAATCTTTGATAGAATTACTAGCTTTTAAACAAGAATTTATTTCTAAATGTAATTCCACGTTGCTTTTTAACATAATTGAGCCAGTATAAAAAGTCATATTAGAAGGAATAATTACTCTTCCACCATTATTTTTACTGCATTCATCTATAGCTTTTTGAATATATACACTGTTATTTGAATAATCTTTATTAGCGCCAAAATCTAATATATTAAAGTCCATATAATAAGCCTTTCTATTTACATGTATTAATTATAACATGGAAAAATTAAGCAAATTAAAATCTCCCTACTATTTATTAATTAAGGGAGATTAATAATTATTATTGAATAGAATAATCTCTATGTAA
>CAVHUN010000053.1:0-7854 GCA_963639175.1 uncultured Prevotella sp. | reverse complement strand
CAGTTATTTTAATATAGTTTTCCATAATATTAATCTAAAAATACAACGTCAGTATAATCTAAATATTTAGAAGCGTAACTTTCATCGATTTTATGTTTTTCAGATGAATCTAAATAATATTTGTAAAGACCATCACTTATAGAATTATCTTTTAGTGAAAATAATATATTTGTTTTTTCTAATGTATAATATGCAAGGCTTCTTTTTGTATAAATTTTACCTCCTGAAACAGCTTTATTAACATTATATATTGCCTTTAAATGTTGATATACATAAACATCAAATAAGCCTCTTTTAGTTAATCTATATGTACCATCCTCATTTACATGGTAATTTACACTAATAGTCTGAGTTATAGATGTTGAATACGTACAAGATAAATTAAGTCCTATTGAAGAAGTATATTCAGTCGCTTCACTAATATCATCTTTTAATTCACCATATCCATATCCAACGTTAATTGAAAAAGTTTCAGTGTCAATTTTAGAAATACTATTAGATATTTGAGTTCCAAAACTAACTTCTGTAGTTGAAGAAATGGAATAGGTTAAGCTTACATCACTGCCAGCATTTAAACTATGATAACAACTATCTAAATCTTCAACAATACAAGAAGCAATTTTAGGATATTTATATAAAACATAATAATTACTAAGTGAATAGACATCCTCACCATTTAAATCTTTTCCAACTTTTGCTATCCCTTTTTCTTTTTCACTTTCTATAGCTGCATTTCCTAATTTATCATCACTTGGAATTGGTAAAGAATATAATTTTATAGTACTAGAATCATCTCCATCTCCTTCTATATTAAAAATAGGCTTTATAGAATTAGAATTAAGTAAGCTAAAAACGCTTAAACATAAAATTGATATTTTCATAACTGACACCTCTTTATGCTATAATCTTAATAAAATTAAAATTATGTGTCAACAATTTAATGACATTTTTTAAATTTTATTTTAACCTAAAAAAGAGCAGCTAAATTTATTTAACTACTCTTGCGTAAAATATCTTATCAATTTCTTTTAATTTATCTTTGCTTACTATAGAAGACTTCCAATCTTGATATACATAATAAATTGTATTTTCATCTTCATATGGAGCAATTTTATAATTATTTAGATCAACATTATTTAAATATCCATAATTTTCAATTACTCTAATTACATCGCTAGCAATAGCACTAGATGCAGGTAAGCTACCACTTCCTCTACCAGAAAATTGTAGTAAATTTGTGTTTTTTAGCATTACTTTTACAATATTGTAATCATCTTTTATAGAAACTAAGAAATTGTCTTTTTTCATAACAATTGGCTCTACACTAATTTGAACTTCATTGTTAATTAATCTAGATTCAGCAATGAATTTTAAATAATATCCTTTAGAATTAATATCTTTAATTATTGAATCAGTTAGATTTTCAATTCCATGGACATTGATATTATCTGGATCAATAGGTGTTTGATAAACTAAAGAAGATAATATTGCAATCTTATCAGCTTGATCATTTCCTCTTAAATCTCTTTTATAATCTTTTTCTAATATTCCATATTCTTGAGCAATTCTAATAGCTTTTTCTAATGACATTTTATCATCTTGAGTCTTAGTTAATATTAAATTTACTGAGCTAGATAACAAACCTTGTATGCTAATTACTGTATCGTATTTAGTAATATTTACTAATGGTCTAATTAAAGGAATTCCACCTCCACAGCTTGCTTCAAATTGAATAAACACATCATTTTCATGTGCTAATTTTAACAATTCTTTTAAATGGTGAGCTACAACTTCCTTATTAGAAGTAACGACATGTTTTTTAGCTTTTAAAGATTGTTTTATACATTCAAATGGAAAGGTGTTTCCACCTAAAGCTTCTATTACAATATCAATATCTGGATTATCAATTATTTCATCTATTGAAGAGCAAAATCTTTCACCAATTTCTTCCTTTTTAAATGGAACATCAAAAATTTTAACTAGTCTAACTGGTTGACGTAAAGACAATTCTCCTAAAATTTTATCTACTCCTTTTCCTATATGACCATAACCTAATAATCCAACATTAAATACTTTATTCATATATAAAACCTCAATAAAAGTATACTATGATATTGATTTTTAATCTAGAACAAAAGACTAGTAGACATTCTTTAATTTATCTACTAGTCTTTAATTTTAATTTATTGATTTACTCAGTTAAATTATTCACCAAGTTTGCCCATTTTAACAATGGAAGCATATCTTCTTTTTGCATACTTTTCACAGTTTGCTAATAATTCTTCAGCATGTTCAGGGTTAAGTTTAGGTAATTGAGAGAATCTAGCTTGAGCCATTAACCAATCTCTAAACTTACTCCAATCAGGGGCTTTAGAATCCATAATGAGTGGATCTTTGCCTTCTTCTGATAATTTAGGATTATATCTAAATATTGGGAAGTAACCACATTCAACAGCTTGCTTTTCAGCAACTTGAGAATAAGTTAAACCACCTTTAATATGATGTAATAAGCAAGGAGCATAAGCGATAACTAAACTTGGACCATCATAAGCTTCAGCTTCTTTTAAGGCCTTAATAGCTTGAGTAGGATTTGCGCCTAAGCTAATTTGAGCAACATATACATGTTCATAAGCCATAGCAATTAAAGCGAGGTTCTTCTTTGCTTCTTTCTTACCTTTTGAAGCGAATTCAGCAATAGCACCTGTTTGAGTAGATTTACTTGCTTGACCACCAGTATTTGAATAAACTTCTGTATCTAATACTAAGATATTGACATCTCTTTGGTTTGCGATAACATGATCTAATCCACCATAACCGATATCATAAGACCAACCATCACCACCAACAATCCATACAGACTTATCAAGTAAGTCAGCTTTGTGTTCTGTTACTAAGGCTTTAATACCTTCACATTTACTAGCTTCAACTAATTCAATTAAGTGAGGTAAGATAGTTCTTACATGTTCTCTATTCTTAATGTTCTTAGAATAATCTTCTAAGACAGCTTTTAATTCATCTTCACAATCATTGATGTTAGCATTAATTACTTCTAAGATTTGTCCTAATTTGAAATCAGAAGCAACTCTCATACCATAACCATATTCAGCATTATCTTCAAATAAGGAGTTAGCCCAAGCAATACCATTACCATCTTTATCAACAATAAATGGTGATAAAGGAGTAGAGCCATTATAAATTGAAGAACAGCCTGTTGCATTAGCAACTAACATATCTTTACCAAATAATTGAGAAGTTAATCTATAGTAAGGAGCTTCACCGCACCCTGCACAAGCACCACAAACTTCTGTATATGGTTTTAAGAAAGCGGCGCCTTTAATTGTTGTATCTGGGAAGACTTTCTTATCTTCAACATTCTTATATAAGTAATCAGCTTCAACTTCATGATGGAATTGAGATTTAGCTTCAACCATCTCTAAAGCTTTAACTTTCTTCATTGTACCATCAGCTTGTTTAACTGGATGTTCAGGACATGCATTTGCACAAACACCACAACCAACACAATCTCTAGGTGCAACTTGAATTCTAAATTTCAAACCTTTAACAGCAGGACCACCCATTGCATTTAAAACATTGGATTGTTCTTCTTCAGGTAAACCTTTAACTTCTTCATCTGTTAATAAGAAGGATCTAATTGTGGCATGAGGACATACAAATGCACATTGATTACATTGAATACAATATTCTTTATGCCAAACTGGGACTACATCAGCAATAGATCTCTTTTCTTTGAATGAGTAGTTATTTTTAAATGTACCATCTTCTAATTCCCATTTCTTAAATGTAGAAACTGGTAATTCATAACCATCTAATGAACCAACAACGTTCATATAATCATCAAAGTATTCATCACCTGTATTTGCTTTAATCTTATAGTTAGGTAATTTTGCCCATTCAGGATCGACTGCAACTTCTACTAATCCAGAAGCACCAGCATCGATAGCTTTATAGTTAGCTTGAACGATTTCATCACCCTTTTTGAAGTATGACTTATAAGCCATTTTCTTCATCCAATCTTGAGCTGAAGCATAATCCATAACATTTGAAAGTTTGAAGAATGATGCTTGTAAGATTGTATTAGTATGTCTACCCATGTGACATTCAGCAGCTAATTTATTAGCGTCGATGATAAATAATTTAGCATGATGAACAGCTAAATCGTGTTTCATCTTATTAGGCATTGCCTTAACTAATTCTTCAGGTGTCATATCTGTATTAAGTAAGAATGTGCCACCATCTTTTAAGTCTTTAGCAATATCAAATTTGAAAATATATGAATCTAACGAGACAGAGATAAAGTCAGCTTCTTGGATGTAATAACAAGAATGGATAGGATTTTTACCAAATCTTAAATGAGATCTAGTAACACCGCCAGACTTTCTTGAGTCATAAGCAAAGTAAGCTTGAGCATATTGACCAGTAGCATCACCAATAATCTTACAAGAAGATTTATTAGCAGAAACTGTACCATCTGAACCTAAACCATAGAATAAGCAAGACTTATAATCTCCACCAACTGAGAAAGAATCATCAACAGGCAAGGAAAGATGAGTGACATCATCGTTAATACCAATTGTGAAACCATTGAATAATTTACCTGATTTACCTTCTAAGAAGTCAAATACAGCTTTGATGTGTTTAGGTTGAGTATCTTTTGAAGATATACCATATCTACCACCAACAACTTCAATATCAGATCTATTAGCTTGCTTTAAAGCAGCGACAACATCTAAATATAAAGGTTCACCGACTGAATTAGGTTCTTTTGTTCTATCTAATACAGCGATTCTTTTACATGTAGAAGGAATAGCTTCAGATAATAATTTAGAAGAGAAAGGTCTATATAAGTGAACTTTAACAAAACCAACTTTATGTCCTTCTTTAACTAATTTTTCAACAACTTCATGTGTAGTTTCACATGCTGATCCCATTAAGACAACAACATCGGTTGCATCTTTAGCACCTTCATAAACAAAAGGAGCATAGAATCTACCAGTTAATTCACTAGCAGCTTTGAAATATTTTTCAACTACTTCTACAATGTGATCATTATGTAAATTTTGAGCTTCTAATGCTTGGAATACTGTATCATCGTTTTCAGCACCGCCTCTAGTAACTGGGTGTCCATGAGGGTTTAATGCTTTTGCCTTAAAGGCTTTAACAGCATCCATATTTAATAATGATTTCCAACCAGCATCTTCGACAAATTCAACATTTTGAATTTCGTGAGATGTTCTAAAACCATCAAAGAAATGCATGACAGGTGCACTAGCTTCAATAGCGATTAAATGAGCTACAGGAGCTAAATCAGCAACTTCTTGAACTGAACAAGAGTTAATCATTGTAATACCAGTTTGTCTACATGCATAAACATCTTGGTGATCACCAAAGATTGATAATGCTCTACTAGCTAAAGATCTAGCAGCAACATGTAAAACTGCAGGTAACTCTTCACCAACCCATTTATAAATGTTAGGAATCATTAAGAGTAAACCTTGGCTAGCTGTATATGTAGCTGACAAGCAACCTGCTTGTAATGCACCATGTACAGAACCAGAAGCACCAGCTTCAGATTGTAATTCAACAACGTCTACCTTATTGCCAAATACGTTTAACTTGCCTTGGCTAGATAAGGCTTCAACTCCTTCAGCAATAGGTGAAGAAGGAGTAATAGGGTAAATAGCAGCAACTTCAGTAAATAAATAGCTACCTAAGGCTGCAGCAGTATTACCATCAACAGATTTAAAATGCTTTTCAAATTTCATAAAAGGCCTCCACAACACTTATATTATAAAACTTTATAAAAACAAATAAAATACACTTTTAAATCTAAATGTGCAAGTAAGTTAATAATAATGCAAAATAATTGAATTGAAAACGCTTTTTATTATCATTTTAAGCGTATAAGAACATATCAAATGTTTAGCAATTACTTTTAATTCTACAATTTAAAAAATAAGCATGTAAATATTGCTGAAACTCTATAAATACATATTTTCCTTTTTGATAAGAAATAAATTTGTAACTTTTATAATTAAGATATATTATTTGGCTCTAGTTAAAAATATCAAGTATATAAAACTAATTCGTATATATCTTGTTTTGAAGTGTTTATTTTTTAATTCTTACTGTACTTCTAACATTCTTTCGGTTGAAAGCTTACTTTTCTTTCGGTTAGAAACCTATTTTTCTTTCGGTTAGAAACCTATTTTTCTTTCGGTTGAAAGCCTACTTTTCTTTCGGTTCAATTATTAACATTTTTATAATTTATCACAAAAAATAAATTATGATGACATTCATTATGAATAGTTTTTTCTTTAATTCTATAATTGAATCATATTTATCATATAAATATTTAAAAGAACTAATCCAATACATATTACTGACCATATCAACACCTTAGTAAGAAAAGTAACTAATATGCTTGTTATTATTTTGTAATTCTTCTCTTTTAACATAATAAATGTTCTTCTTTCATTTTTAATTATTTCATATAAAGACATAACTAAAAATATAGAGCCTAATATATATGCAACAATAGCATTTTCATTTACAAATGTTTTTAATGTTTTTAAATTTGTACTAGCTTGACGAATTATTTGTTCATTAGTAAAGTTAATATAATTTAAATTATCAACATTTTCAAATATTGAAATATAATTAGGATTATTAAAATCAATAGTGTCTACGCTAAAAGCGATTCCATCTAAAACATTATCTTCATTAATTCCTAAAGCTTGTATTACTTCATTATATGTATTTTCACTTAAGAAAGTTCTACATTGCATTTGTGTGCGTTTTTTATATTTTAGTTTTTTAGTTATAGATTTTCCTTTAAAAGTAAAAGTAACACCTATAGGTTCTTGTGAGCCGGATAATTGAGTCACTTTCCAATCTTTTGTGAAATAATCTAATCCTAAATAATTCATAGAAATAGCATCACAATAAAATTCATCATCAGCAAGAGGATCTAATTTATAATCTTCTTCTTTACCTGCATTACCATATAAGTTTATAGCAATATTAGTATTAGTTGAATATTCATCTTTCCATCTTACAAGATAATTTTTAGTGTCTAAACGTGAACCAATATAACCATTAATTGATAAATCTATTAATTCATCAATATCTTCATCAGATAGAAAAATATAAGTGTCAAAATCTGGTGTTTTATCACTAATAGCACTAGTCCCATTTTCTTGTTGAATATACGCGTAATCAGTTTCATAAATAAATTTAACTGTGTAGTTTGTAAATCTATTTCCTGGATAAGTATCAACAACTTCAAGCGAACTAGTTTGATAAAAAGCTATTTCATCCCCTATTTGAATTTTATTATTATTTGCATAATAATCAGAAATAATAACTTCTCCTTTTTTCAATTTTTCATTAAACCCATTAAATCTATAATCACTTGCTTTTCCAAAACCATTAAATAAAGATGTGCTTAAAGAAGCTAAAGCATGAGGAAAATATGAATTTGAAAGACCATTTGCATCAATATAAATATTAGATTGTTTTACAGCATCATTTTCAATCTTATTAGAACTAGTAAATATATTTAAACTCATTTTTTCAATTTCTTTAGAATAAATGTTACTATAACTTGTCTTATTAACATTAAATACAAAAATATAAATTAATAAAATCATTATAACAACACATCTAAATAGTAAATAAAAACTATTTGGTTTCATATATTCACATAAGAGTGCTCTTTTAAAATTAAAATGATTAGAAATATTATTAGATTCTATTGTTTCTTCTTTTATTTCTATCCACTTTTCAATAGTGATTTTACCATTGTACATTCTTAATTTTACATCGTATTTATTT
>CAVHUN010000052.1:0-6760 GCA_963639175.1 uncultured Prevotella sp. | reverse complement strand
TATTTTATCACTTTCTAGAAGGGTTAAAAAATCACCTCAGTGCAATTTAGTGTTTCCTTTTTATGTACATCTGATATAATAGTCAATTATTTTTTATAATGGTAAATCCTTTTTATTGAATTTAATAATACCAAGAGTATAAGTAAGTGCACTAATTGCAACTAAGCCAATTAACTTAAACCAATAAACAGCATCACCATTCATAGCAGCTACACCATCAAATAAAGATAAGATAGTAACATAGTTGAAATAATTCATAGCATCAATTCTAACTGTAGCAGGAATTGCTTGTGTACCAAATAAACCTAAGATAGCACAGATGAAGAAGAAGATATTAATTCCACCTCCAACTGAAATAGCTTGATTAGATTTATTGTAATAACAAGAAGTAAAGAAACAAATTCCACTGACTGTTAAATCGATTAAGAATGAACCTAATGTGTATTTTAATAAATCAGTATATGGTAAGGCATCAATTAAATCTGTACCACCAATTTGGATACCAATTGCTCTTGCAACTATTGCGCCAAGTAGCAATGTTAATCCAATAAAGACTTCTGTACAAACTAAGTAGATGGCTTCAGTAACAACAAATGAACTTCTTTTTGTAGGAGTAGATAATGTGAAGGCTAATGAACCAGTTTCAACTTTATCAACAACTAAAGAGTTAGCTAAGATAATTGTATAAACCATAGGCATTAATACACATGCAATACCAAATGCAACAATACCAATGATAATTCCATATGTATTCATTTCAGACATTTCTTTTAATGAATCGTTAATACCAGTAGGAAGTTGATTGATAATTCCATTACTTGATTTAACAAAGGCAATCATCATAGCATCTGAAGAAGAATAATCTTCACTTAAATATTTGTTATATAAAGTCTTATATGAAGCAATACCACCACTAGCATAGCTATATAAAGTATCTTCAATTTGTTTACCAGTCATACCACCATTATTAGCGTTGACTTCAGATAATGTTTCAATATTAGCGTTGTATTTAGTATTGTAATTTTTAATAGCGGCTTTATCACCTTCACTTACTACAAGGCTAACTACTTTTTGTTCTATTGCTGATTCAATAACATTTTTACCATCGTAATATTTATTAGTGTTATTTGTATCAACAGAGATAAATTCATCCATATAATCATTCAAATATTGTTTGATTTGAATGTTGTTATCTTTTGCTTCTTTTTTAGCTTGGTCGATTTCTTCTTGAGTATAGTCTTCTCCAGTTAAGGCTTTTTTACGCATCTTTTGAAGTAAGGTAGCGCTAGTTCCCATATCATCACCAAGTTTTACAAAGTCATCTGGTTTATATTGTTTAATTACGATTTCTTTATAAATAGGATTTCCTAAATCATCATATTCACCACTTAATTTATAAGCGATTGGCCAACCTAATTCATTAGTGACATAATTAACAGTAAAATCAGGTAAATAATTATAATAAGTAGAATCTTCTAAGGTTTGACTTACTGCATCACATACTACCTTTTTAACAGCTTTAGAAGCATATAAGGAAGTGTTATTAACATAGCTAGTTTTATCAGCTTCATATTCTATTTCAAGATTAGCAATTGCACTAGCAATTGTAGCATCATCTTTTCCAATTATATTCATTAATGAGAACATAGAATCATAGACATTTTCATTTCTATCTTTATTGTTAGTATATTCATCATTTAATGCTTGAGTAATAACAGCTTGAATTGAACTAATTTCTTCATCTTCTAACTTATAGCTTGTCTTTAATGTAGTACTTACTGCAACTGGTAAACTATTTATCATTCTATTTGTATAAGTTAAAGTAGAATCGCTTTTTGATTTGTAATATTGATCAAGATAAGGATCTAATAAATTAATAGCTAGAGCCTTTTCTACATCAGATAAACTTTCGCTTGAATTAATAGTAGCAGTAACAGTAGAAATAGTTTCTTCTTTTGCCTTTTGATGTCTTTGATCACCAGAAGATAAAACATGTAAAGTGTAGAAACGATCATAAACACTTTCTATAGTTTGCATCATTGTCTTTGTGGAATTTGTTGAACTATCACTAGGCATATCTAAGACTTGATTGATATAAGTCTTCAATTGATCTTGACTATCTTGCAATTCTAAATATGAACTAGAAGCATTTTCAAATGCGGTATATAAACCAACACTTGAAGATTTAATAGTAGTTTCAGTATCAGCGTTATTAAATAAATCAGTCATTGATTCTTTAGCAACACTTAAATTCAAAGTGGACATGATAATAACAACGATAATGATAATGATTGCATTACCAAAGCCAACTATAGAACTTGTTTTCCAGTTACTTTTAAAAGTTTCTTTAAAAATAGCCTTAGAAAACAATGACATCTTACCATTTTTAGAATTATCAATTACAGTTCTATTTTCAGGTAAATTAACACTTTTTTGTTCATTTGCTTGTTCTTCAATTTTCTTTTTCATTTTTATTTACTCCTTTGGCTTTCTTCTTCAAAGTACTTAGTTAATGTATATGGGGTATACGACATAAACTTAATTTTCTTAGTCTCCAAGTTAGAAAATAATTGATTTAATTCACTCTTTTTAATTCTAATAGACACTTGATTAAACTGAGGTTGTAATCTAGTGATATCTTTTCTTCCTTTAATAAATGAGGAATAATCAGTTTTATTAGTAAATTCAATCTTATAATCTCTAAAATCGACATTTTTAATATAGTTAACATCAGCAATTGTCACTATCTTACCATTAGAGATTTTAATTACCTTATCGCAAACTCTTTCTAATTCTTCTACTGAGTTAGATGACATAAATACAGTTGAGCCATTTTGCTTTTGCTCAAGAATAATCTTTAAAAGTTCTTCTCTCATCAATGGATCTAGACCAGTAGTTGGTTCATCTAAGATAATTAAAGGGGCATGTAACATTAATGCAGTAACAATAGCAGTTTTTTGCTTCATTCCCTTACTCATTCTTTTTGGATAAGCTCTAATATCTAATTGCAATCTAGATATAATTTCATCAGCGTAACTAAAATCAGTTAATCCAAGCATTTTTCCATAAGCGTGTAAGAATTCATTACCACTTTTATAATCAGGGAAATTAATTTCACCAGGAACATAACCGACATTTTGTTTAATTCTAGCAGCATCTTTATAACTATCTAGACCAAACATAGTAATACTTCCTTTATCTGGTTTAATAAACCCCATCATTTGTCTAATTAAAGTAGTCTTACCAGCACCATTTTCTCCAACAATTCCAATAGCTTCATTTTCATAAATCTCGAATGAAATATCGAAATTTCCTCTATTTTGACCATAATCTTTACTTACAGAATCAGCCTTTAGAATCAATTTATTAGACTTCATTTTAAACACCTCCGTAAGTTCTATCTTCTTTATAAAACGACATAAAGTAATCTTCTAATGTCTGCTTTATTTGAGTAAAATCAACTACATTTGAACTGCTGATTGCTTTTATTAATAAATTAATATCTTTATCATCAACTTCAACTATCAATTGATTTTTGCTCTTTTTAGTCGCTTTCATTTTCTTTGATAATTTAGATTTAAATTCGCTCATTTCCTTATCAGATTTAAATGTGAGAATATATTGTTTCAAAGAAGCGTGTTTTAAATCAGCGGCGTTAAATAAAGAAACGATTCTTCCATCTTTAATAACTGCAATTCTACTACAGCAAGAATCAATTTCTGAGAAGATGTGACTAGACATCAATATTGTCTTGCCTCTTTTTACTTCTTGTTTAATTAATTCAACAAAGATTTCTTGCATTTGAGGATCTAATCCACTAGATGGTTCATCCATAATGATGATATCTGGATTAGACATAAAAGCCACTACAATAGCAATCTTTCTTTTCATTCCTAATGACATTTCTTTACATAATAAGGAAGTATCTAACTCAAATAAATCAGTAAGATAATCTAGATAAGTAGTATCCTTAACATTTTTAAGCTTAATCATCTCTTCTATAAATTCTTTTCCTGTTAATAAATTAGGTAAACTAATTTCACCAGGAATATAAGAGACATTTTGCATTATTTGATCTCTTTTTTTAGAAGTATCTTGACCATTTATTAAAGTTTGGCCACTATCAGGTTTACTAAAACCCATCAAGTGTCTAATAGTAGTTGATTTACCAGCACCATTAGGGCCTAAAAAGCCAAAACATTCTCCTTTATATACTTGAAAAGAAACATCAAATACACCTCTAGATTGACCATAATCTCTAACTAAGTTTTTAATTTCTATAACTGGTGTATCCATTTTTAACTCCTTTCTAGATAATTTACACTAGTAAACTATCTTTCCATGTGGTATTATACTATCCGTAAATAAAAAATCAACAAAAATAATAGATAATTTACCAAAGTGTTAAAATTGTTAATTATCTATATTAAAAAAGTGGAAAGGAAGTTAATAAAAGTGAAATTTAATGTCAAATTAAACAAAGATGTAAGGGTCATTAGAAGTAGAAGAGATTTAGCAAACGCCCTAGAAGAATTACTACAAGAAAAAAATTACGATGATATAACAATCAAAGAAATCGCAGATAAGGCCATGGTATCAAAATTGACCTTCTATAATAATTTCCTTGATAAAAAAGACTTGTTAAAATTCTTATATACAAGATACTTAAATGAAATATATTCATTAATACCAAAAGTAGATGAAAATTTAACAAATGAAGAATTATATAAGAAAGTATTAACAATAGTTATTCATTATATATATCAAAGTCCATTGAAATTTAAAAAGATGATTCAAAATGACTCTTCAAGAACTATGTATTGGATCTTCTCTTCTTTTATCCAAGAAAACACAATTAAATACTCTAAATACTTTTCTGGATTTATAAAAGAAAACATTCCAATTGAAATCATCGCTTATTCTTTTGCTGGTTCATGTACAAGCTTACTATACAATATGTTTTTAAATGATGATAATAAGTATAAATACTCAGAAGACACAATGGTTAATTATATATATGAATTAACTGTTTCCCCATTTAAAAAGAAAGACTAAATAAATAATAATCATATAAATACAAAGTGAAATTAAATAATGTTAGTTTCACTTTTATTATTGAATTTTATATTATCTAATTAAACTCTATATTTCTATAAAGATATATTATTAAAAATATAGATTCCATAGCATTTATTAATATTGAGTAAGTAAGAAAGCCATATAGATAGGTAAAGTTAGAATTTTTTCGTTTTTACCAACATTATAATCACCTAATTTTATAGCACTAGAAACATGATATTTTTCTGGATGAGAAAGAATTGTCTTTGTACTTTTTACGTTTCCTGTAGTTGACTTAACTTCTATTAAAGTCGATTCTCCTTTATATCTAATTACAAAATCAATTTCAAGCCCACTATCTTTATGGTAATAATAAAGTTTTCTCCCCATTTTAGAAAAAATATCAGCTATAAGATTTTCAAAAATTGCACCTTTATAAACATATAAATTACCTTGAAGGATATCAAATTGAGTACCATTTTCTAGCATGCTTACAAATAACCCAGTGTCTAACATATATACTTTAAAAGTATCGTTAATTGCATTGCCATCCAAAGGAAGCTCAGGTAAAGTCAAATTATAGCAACGCACAATAATACCTGCATCTTCTATCCATTGTAAGCTTCCTTGAAATTTCGAGGCTTTCCCACCTTTTTTTACAATTGAATACTGGAATTTTTTATTTTCCTTACTAAGTTGTTTAGGAATAGATTGAAAACATTCTGTTATTAAGGATTTGTTATTAGATGTAGCATATTTTATCATGTCATCTTCATATGAATGAACAATATCGCGTTGTAATAATAAAACCTTATCCATTTGCTTTGTATTAACAAAAGTTTCTACAACTGCTGGCATTCCACCTACTACAATATATTGAAGGATTAATTCTCTCATCTTTTGATGCAAAGCTTCTGGAACTGGCTTTTCATTTTCAAAACATTCCTTCAATTTATCAATTAAAGGTTTAGTAATTCCATTTGCCCACAAAAATTCTTCAAAATCTAGTGGATACATTTCTATTAAAGTCTCTGAACCAACAGGAATAGATTTAGGTTGCTTACCATAACCTTTTACTCCTAGCAAAGAACCAGTTCCTATAACATCAAATCTTCCATCCTCT
The DNA here is from genome assembly GCA_963639175.1 of uncultured Prevotella sp. Classification (GTDB taxonomy): domain Bacteria; phylum Bacillota_I; class Bacilli_A; order RFN20; family CAG-288; genus Scatoplasma. The sequence goes on along the minus strand of CAVHUN010000052.1, from coordinate 579 downwards.
TTAAAAAACTTCAATGCAGTTCTCGCATCAGGACATTCTTGAATTTCATCTAGAATTATAATTGTTTCATTAGGTTCAAAAATAGCGCTAGGTCCAATTAATGCTGAAATCATCATTATGAGATTATCAACATCTAAAGAACCTTCAAAAATGGAATTATATGAAGGATTTTTAAAGAAATTAAGATACACTTCATGTTTATAATTTTTCTTAGCAAAATCACGCACTGAATAAGTTTTTCCACACTGACGACATCCCTTTATAATTAAAGGACTATGATTAGGTGTATTTTTCCAATTTATCAGTTCTTTTTCAATCTTTCTTTCTAACATAATTGTATTTACTCCATTAGTTTTCATAATTATTATATATCAAAAGCCACTTTTTCAAACGAGTTTTTGTGCAAAGTGTCACTTTTTAAAGGGAGTTTTACATAAAAGTGTCACTTTTTCAAACGACTTTTTAAATAACATGAAGTGGTAACGAGAGTTACAATAAGTATGTGTTTAGATAGTTTGTATGGATATTGTAATAGTTAAGAAAGTGCACTTTCTTAACTATTACAAAAACCTTTCAGTA
>CAVHUN010000051.1:0-23640 GCA_963639175.1 uncultured Prevotella sp. | reverse complement strand
ATATTAATTGGTACAACATGTATTCCATTTTCTAAAGTGTAAGCATCTCCAGAAGCAGTTAATATCATACTAAAGGCTGGTTGATTAAATTTAGATGCTTCTATTTTCTTTTACATTTTTTATCGTTCTATTTAAATTGCATATTATTATTTTTTCCGCATAATTACATCGATTTTAAAGTTTCATTCAATATTTTTACCTAGTTTTACGTCAGCATTTTTACCTAGTTTTACGTCAGCATTTTTACCTAGTTTTACGTCAGTGTTTTTACCTAGTTTTCAGTCAATTCCTATAAATTAAAAACTGTTTACTCACTTACTTTTATAAGTTTTCAACAGTTAAATTGTTTAGATTATTTATTTTCCCATTTCCAGTTTGCGATTTCTGGCATATCTAATCCAACTTCATGAATATATTGTTTATGTTCAACAAGTTTATCAGACATCTTTTGATATAAGGAAGCTCCTTTTGATCCTAATTGTTTTAACATCATGATTGCATCTTGGACAAGGTGGAATCTATCGATATCATTTTGTACTCTCATATCAAATGGAGTTGTAATTGTGCCTTCTTCTTTATATCCTTCTACTTTTAAGTTTCTATTATGACGTTTATATGTCAATTCGTGAATTAAAGTAGGATATCCATGGAAATTGAAGATAATTGGTTTATCTTTTGTAAATAATAAATCATATTGTTCATCACTTAATCCATGAGGATGTTCATAGCTAGGTTGTAATTTAAATAAATCTACTACGTTAATTACTCTTATTTTTAAATCTGGTAATTCTTTATTTAAAATTGAAACAGCTGCTAAAGTTTCTAAAGTAGGAGTTTCACCTGCACATGCCATTACTAAATCAGGTTCTTGATTTTGATCATTACTTGCCCATTCCCAAATACCAATTCCTTGAGTGCAGTGTTTTACTGCTTCATCCATTGATAGCCATTGAGGACGAGGATGTTTACTTGCAATGATAACATTGACATAATTTTTAGTCTTTAAGCAATGATCCATACAAGATAATAAGCAGTTAGCATCAGGTGGAAGATATAATCTAACAACATCAGCTTTTTTATTTGCAATGTGATCCATAAAGCCAGGATCTTGGTGAGTATAGCCGTTATGATCTTGTTGCCAGACAGTAGATGATAAGACTAAATTTAATGAAGCGATTTCTTCTCTCCAAGTTAATTGATTACAAACTTTTAACCATTTAGCATGTTGAGCAACCATTGAATCTACAATTCTTGCAAAGGCTTCATATGAGGCAAAAAAACCATGTCTACCAGTTAACAAATAACCTTCTAACCAGCCTTCATCACAATGTTCAGATAACATTGAATCAATTATTCTACCTTCTCCAGATAAATATTCATCGTTAGCTAATGTGTAGTTATCCCATTGTCTAGGTGAGGCTTCAAAGACGTGATTCAATCTATTAGACATTGTTTCATCAGGTCCAAAGACTCTAAAGTTAGTAGGATTTAATCTAATGACTTCAGCAACAAACTTACCAAGTTCAATCATATCTTGTCCATCTTTTTGACCGTGGTTTTCAATATCAAAGGCGAACTTTTTAAAATCAGGCATGATAAGTTCTTTTAATAACTTTCCACCATTGCCATTAGGGTTAGCTCCTATTCTTGCATTTCCTTTAGGTGCTAATTCTTTTAATTCTGGTAATAAAGTGCCATTTTCATCAAATAATTCTTCTGGATGATAAGAATGTAACCAGTTAGATAATAATTCTAAGTGTTCCTTTTTAGTCATGGTAATAGGAACTTGGTGGGCTCTAAATGTGCCTTCAATTTGTTTGCCATCAACAAATTTAGGGCCGGTCCAGCCTTTAGGAGTACGTAAGACAATCATTGGCCATACTGGTCTAGTAGAATCGTTATTTTCTCTTGCTTTAGTTTGAATAGCTTTAATTTCTTGAATACATTTATCCATAGCCTTAGCCATTTTTAAATGCATGTTTAAAACGTCTTCATTTTCATCATATTCTACAAAATATGGTTTCCATCCTGAGCCTTCTAAATATTTTGTTAATTCTTCTTTAGAAATTCTTGAAAAAACTGTAGGGTTAGAAATCTTATAACCATTTAAATGGAAGATTGGTAATACTGCTCCATCTTTTACTGGGTTAATAAATTTATTTGATTGCCATGAAGTTGCTAATGGACCAGTTTCAGCTTCACCATCGCCAATAATAACTGTAGAAATTAAACTAGGGTTATCAAATATAGCACCAACACCATGTAATAATGAATATCCTAATTCACCACCTTCATTGATACTACCTGGAGTTTCAGGAGCACAATGAGAAGGAACTCCTCCTGGGAAGGAGAATTGTTTAAATAATTTTTGTAATCCTTTTTCATCTTGAGTGATATTTGGATAGATTTCTGAATATGAGCCATCTAAATAATCATTTGAGATAAAAAAGTTTCCACCATGTCCAGGACCAGATAATAAGATCATATTTAAATCGTATTTTTTAATAACACGATTACAATGGACAAATACAAAGTTTTGACCAGGAACTGTTCCCCAGTGACCAACAATTTTCTTTTTAATATCTTTTTCTTCTAATGGTCTTTTTAATAATGGATTATCTAATAAATATAATTGACAAGCACTAATATAGTTAGCAGCCATAAAATATTTATTCATTTTTACTAATAATTCATTAGTAATAGGACCTTTTTCTTCACAAAGTTCTTTTTTACTTTTCATATATAATTCCTTTCTATACCATTTTAATTATACTAACAAACTTTTTTCTTTGATAAGCATTTTGAACAAAAATCTATAAATAACAACACTTTAATAATACTCGCTTAAAATTACTAAAAATTTAGAAATAATCTTATTAAAAGTAAAAGTCTTTACATATATAAATCTAACAATTCTATTGATTTATAAGCATAAAAAAGAACATATATGGTGGAACCCTATATTCATTATCAGTTACTATTAATTGTTTTGGATGAACTATATAACCTTTATCAATGTTTTTGCCAAACTTTTCTTTAAAGGCATTATAAGATACATTTGAATAGTTTTTTGATGACTTTACTTCAATTGGATTAACTTTAAAATGTGTTTTTATTTCATTTGAAATCAAAAAATCAATTTCAATATCATTTCTCTTTTTGCTAGGTGAATAATGTGTATAAAAATACAATTTTCTATTTGAAGATACAATCATTTGAGCAATGACATTTTCAAATAGCATTCCTTTATTTAAAGATAATTTTCCATTAATAATATCTTTGTATAGATTATTCTTTTTCAATTCATTTTCATTAAATGCATGAGAAACTAATAATCCAGTATCTCCCATATAACATTTCACTTTTGAATCGTTTTTATTTAAAGAAAATCCAACATTTGGATCATTACATTGATAACAATTATTACAAATCATAGAATCTTCAAGCCAGAAAAAGCTTTCAGCATAATTTGAAAATCTATTATTGCTACTATCAATATTATTTAATGTAACTTCTTTTTCATGAGTAGATAAATACCCTGGTATATTTTCAAACAATGCACTTACTTTCATTTGGTATTTTTTATTAGCTTTTGCTATATCATCTTTATACATTGATAGAATTAGTCTTTTTTGTAAATCAGCTTGATCAAAATCCAAATTATTTTCAATATAAGCTACAACACTTTGTGGCATACCACCAATAAGCATATATTCATTAAATAAACGCATAGCCTTTTTATGAAATTGATTTTCTAATGGTGTAAGTGAATTAGCACACTTTTTTATATGTTCAGCTAGTATTTCTTCATTTCTTGCCCATAAAAATTCCTCAAAATCTAACGGATACATTTTTAATTTAGATTCTTCAGAAGGAATAATAATATTTTCAACATTTTCTTTAATTGAAATTAGAGAACCGGTTTCTAGATAATCGAATCTAGAATCCTCAATTAGATATTTAATAGCTTCCCTTGCTTTTGGAAATTTTTGTATTTCATCAAAGATAATTAATGATTCATGAACATATAATTTAGTGTTATATTCTAAAGAAATGTTTTGGAAAAATATATCTAAATTATTGAGATTTTCTTCAAAATTATCTTTAATTTGTTTACTAGCTTTTCCAAAATCAATTACTATGTAGGATTTATAATTTTCTTCTCCAAATCTTTTAGCTATTGTAGACTTTCCTATACGTCTTGCTCCTTCAATAAGCAAGGCAGATTTTACTTTGCTATTTTTCCATTCAATTAATTTGTCATATATTTTTCTTTTTAAAATCATATTGGATAGCCTCCTATAATTATTTTATAGCTTTTTACACAATACGCAAAGTATTTTTTCTTCAAAATATACACAATACGCAAAGTAATTATTGTTAAAAACATACACTACCCGCAAAGTACCAATTTTTATTTTAAAGTACATTTAATTTTAGTTATTTAACTTCCACTTTCACACTTGAAAACAATCATCAAATTAGATAATATAATTTTTGTTAGATCAAGACAGTTCGTTGTTGCCATCCTGTCTATAATTAAAACCAGGGACAAATTACTTTTTATTATGATAAATATTCAAGGTCTTTTGTAACTGGAAGATCTTTTTTTAATTCATAATAAGGAGTAAATAAAAATGAAAGTATTAACCCCATTTATCAAATTTGGAAACTGGTGTAAAAACACCACTAAGTGGTTATTTGATATTAACGATTGGAAATTATTATTAAGAAGTATTCCTGCAAGTGTAGTAGCATTGCTAGTTGTAGCAACAGTAATGATGAATATAGCTGCTAATAAGATTATCTTCTCTTCTAAATTAGTTGCTGCAGATGGTGGACTATTATTAAGTTGGATTCCATTTATTTGTATGGATGTGACAACAAGAAGATATGGTCCTAAAGCTGCTAGTAAATTAACAATATTTGCTTTATTAATTAATTTATTAATAGTTGGCTTATTAGCCTTAATTTCTTATTTACATATTGGAATAGGAAATGTAAGTGATGTAAATCCAGGTTATGATACTTGGGAAGCTTATTGGAATACTTATTCTAATTTTGATTCTACTTTTTCATGTAGCTGGTTTGTCTTATTATCTAGTTCAATTGGTTTTTTAGCTTCTGGAATTATTAATAATACCCTTAATTATTCAATTGGTCTTTTATTCAAAAAGAACCCAGATTCTAAATTAGCTTTCTTTACTCGTTCATATGTTTCTACTTTAATTGGACAATTTATTGATAACTTATTATTTGCAGTCTTAGTATTTGTTGTCTTTGCTCCTATTTATTGGGGATATAGCTTAACTATTATTCAATGTTTAGGAAGTGCCTTTATTGGAGCAATATTAGAATTAATAATGGAAATAATATTTAGTCCACTTGGACTAAAAGTCTATCGTAAATGGGAACAAGAAAAAGTAGGAGAGACTTACTTACAAGCAATTAATCAATAATAAAGGAGAATTACATATTATATGATTCTATTTTTTGGAGACTCAATTACATCAGGTGAAAATAACAAATTCAAAAGCTATGTTGAAAAACTAAATTTAAAAGATTCTATTAATTTAGGAGTAAGTGGAACATGTATAGGAAACTATTCTATCTATCCAGTAGGCGAAACTAATTTAATTCAACTATTATATAAAGAAACAAAAAGAATAAAACAAGCAGACAAAATATTTTTAGAATATGGATCAAATGATATAAGTTCAATATGTCTAGGATATACTAGTTTAAATACTATCCTAATTGAATTAAATAAATGCTTAGACTTAATAAAACAAACTAATCCTAAATGTGAAATATATTTTCTTTTATTAGGAGAAAATATAAAAACATTCTGTCTAGGACAAATAAATTATTTAAAAAACGACTATTTAAAAGATATAAGTACATTAGTATTCCCCTCTACTGCTAAAACAAATTTAACTTGGTTAGCAAACTATAAAAAGTTTTCCTCTCTTATTAAAAAGATGATACCAAATACAATAGAATTTCCTTTATTAGGAATGACAGATCTAGAACAAGAACAACTCCATCCAAATAATAAAGGTTATGAAAAAATAGCAGCTAAAATAAAACAAGAAGTAAAATTCTAATAATATAATAAACTAAGGAGACTAAACTAATATGAATCAACTAGTAATAATAACAGGTACATCAAAAGGCATAGGAAAAGCTATTGCAGAAGAATTCTTATTAAATAACTTTAAAGTAATAGGAATGGATAGATTACCTTCATCTATTCAAAATTCAAACTACACTCATTATCAACTAGATATATTTAAAGATGAATTACCTATACTTCCTAAATGTGACATACTTATAAATAATGCAGGTTCTCAAAACGACAACGATATAGACAACAACTTAAAAGGCACAATAAAAGTAACAGAAAAATATGCCTTTAATGACAATATTAAATCTGTATTATTTATAGTAAGCTCCTCAGCTAGTTCAGGGGCAGAATTCCCTTTATATGTCGCCTCAAAAGGAGGAGTTTTAGCATATATGAAAAATGTCGCAATAAGACTAGGAAAATATAAAGCTACCTCTAATTCAATCTCCCCAGGCGCAGTAATAACTGACTTAAATGACCACATATTAAAAGATGAAAAGCTATATAAAGCTGTAGCAGATGAATCCATATTAAAAAAATGGTCATCAGCAGAAGAAATCGCTAAATGGGCTTACTTTATAACAGCAATAAATAAATCCATGACCGCTCAAGATATCCTAATAGACAATGGTGAAGCTAATAATTTCAACTTTGTGTGGTAATAACACATAGACTTATCAACAAATTAAAAGCTAAAAATCAAGCCATAATAAAACAACGTGCTCACATAAACACGTTGTTTTAATTTAAGATTTAAATAACTTATTTTACTTCAGTTGTTGTAAAGGATAAAGCGGAGACTTCGACATTGGCGTTACTTTTAGCTTTACAAACAAACTCATATTTATAGTATAAATTTTTTGAAGGTTTTTCAATTGCAGTAGTTTGTGTGCCTGTTGTAGTAGTTAAATTATAAGTTTGAACATCAGTAGTAAAATCTTTATCTGAAGCAACTATTAATTTAATAGAGGTAACATAAGAGGCATTAGTTATTTTAATTGTAATTGAAGCTGTTCCTATAGCTTCAGCAAATGTAGTGGAAATGTAAGCAGTAGACTCATATTTTTTTCTTCCACACTTAATAGTACCATTCCAACCATTATTATAATTACTGAAATTTGAAATAGAATATTCATGACTAGCTGTTTTATTTATCCAAGTTTTATCATAAGCATCAATTTTTTCATTGTTGTCAGAATTAAATTTAGGACTATAAGTAGTTGCACTAAATGCACTTGCATCTACAAATTCAACTGTAACTTCATTTTTAAAACCAGCTGTAAATTTTAATGTGGATGTAATATCTTCAGTTCCATTTAATAATACTTTTGAAACTTTATATCCATCAGCAGGAGTTAGTGTAACTGTAATTTCTTCACCATAAGCAATACCTTCAGTTTTAGATAAAGTAGCAGAACCCTTAGAAGTATCATTTACGTTAACACTTGCTGTATAGTTAGCTGCAGGTGTACTAGAAGCTATAACTTTAGCGCCTTCAATTTCTAAAGTAGTATTATATTTTGTAAATTTACCAACAAATGTAACTAATTGATTTAAATAAGAATCATTTAATGCTGTAGCAGAAGAAGTAATAGCGTATTTAAATGTATCATTTGATTTTGTATATGATAATCCAGAAGAATATGCCTTATATATAGTAAATTCTTCACCAGTTGTAGGATCAATTATTGTAGTATTTAAACCTGATACTTTTGTAACAATTCCACTAACAACATATAAGTTTTTATTATCAGAAGCTGTTAAAGCATTTAAATCAGCAATTGATTTATCTTCAATAACATTAGATTTAGTAAATGAAACATCAGTTCCAATATTAATTAATGTACTATCGTTATTAACATAAGTTAATGCATCCATAGTAACTGAAGTAGTATATTTGCCATCTTGTCTAGCTAATAATCCAACAACACCATCTCCACTTACATCATATGTAGAATTAGAAATGTTAAATGTAACATTACCATTATAAGAACCAGCATTTGTATCACCAACTATAAATGCACCTGAAGGTACTTCATTACCACTTGACCATGCATTAGTTGATACATATTTATCATTTTTTGTTTTATTAGCAGCAACACCAACAAACTTACCAGTAACTTTACCAATAACATTATCTAATGTCCATTCACCAGTTCTAGCCATAATAGCTTGTCTATCACCTTGGATTGTAGAATCAGTAATACTAATAGTAGGATTATTATTTGTATTAATGCAAATAGCACAGTTATCACCATCAGCTGTAGTAACTATAAATGTAGAATTAGAGATAGTTAATAAATTACCTTCTTTATCATCTTCACTTACAATGGCTTCAACATTATTTGTACCAAGACCAAAGATCGCATTAACATTAATATTTGAATCTATAATTTTAATTTTATTAACACCTGAAGGAGTAAAACAAGAGTAATATCCTACTCCATCAGCAGTAGTAACATTAACTTTATCTAATGTAAATGATTTGGCACCATATACATATTTACCTTCAATTGTCTCAGATTTTCCACCATCACCAATATTGAAGATGTTACTATTTTTACCTGTTGTATTAGTAGCTTTAATATTACCATTTTTAATAGTAACTTCTTTAACTCTAGCTGCACCAGTTGCATCATCACCTAAATCTTGAACATGAACAATAGCATGATTGGCATCACTACGTCCATTACTAGAAATAGTAAATCCACCTAAATCATAAATAGTAGTCTTTTTAGCAACAGGTAAATAATCTACAGTAGCATTAGCAGTAAATTGAACCTTAATAGAATCTAAGCTTTCAATCTTACTAATTAAACTAGAAGATAATTCACTTACTTTTAATACATCACTAACACTAACTGTAACATTAATATCTTCTTTACCAACAACAATACTAACTTTACCATCTTCATCTAAAGTCTTTTCTACTCCATTTACTTCAAATGAATCAATAAACCAGCTTGCATCAGTTGTAACTGTAAATTCAACTGTTTCACCTTCTTTAGCAACAGTCTTATTAGCAATTACATTAACATGATTAATTCCACTAGGAAGACTAATTGTATATTTAGTTTCTTCTACTACTTCAACAGTAACAGAAATATCTTCATATCCTACTTCAATTACGCATTGACCATTTACTAATTCTTTGCTAACACCATTAACTTTAAATGATTCAACAATATAATCAGTATCTGGAGTAACTGTAACAGTTACTTGTTCACCTGCATGTGCGCTAGTTGCACTAGCCTCAATTGAATAATATTCACCTTGTTGAAGTTGAATTGAATAACTAATTTGAGAAACAGAAACACTTACTTTAATATCAGAAGTACCAACTGTAAGAGTAAACGTATTATCTTCACCAATAGTTTGATCAACATCATTTACTTTACAAGTTACAACTGAATAACCTTTATCAGGAGTAACTGTAATAGTTACTTGTTCACCAATTGTAGCCTTAGACTTAGAAGAAGTAACTGTACAATGTTCAATAGTAGGAACATTAATTGAATATTCAATTGCAACTACTTCAATTACAATAGAGATATTTGACTTACCAACATTAATAGTAAGTTTATTATCATTATCTAATTCTTTAACTTCATCATTTACTTTAACAGAACTAACTTTATAACCAGCATCTACACTAGTAACTGATAAAGTTACTACTTCGCCTTCTTTAGCTTCACTTTTATCAACACTAGCTACATAATGATCACCACTAGATACACTTACTGTATATTTTTGTTCTTCAGAAGAACTTGAACTTGAACTAGAGCTTGAGCTTGAAGAACTACTTGAAGATGAGCTTGAACTAGAACTAGAAGAACTACTTGAAGATGAGCTTGAACTTGAACTAGATTCAGAACTACTACTGCTACTAGAAGAAACAGAGCTAGAAGATGCACTGCTTTCTTTACTAGATGAAGAACTAGAAGCACTACTAGAAGTTGTACTACTTACTTGACTAGAAGAAGCAGATGAACTACTACTTGATACACTACTAGTTCCTTTACTTGAAGAACTAGCTTGTGAACTAGTTGTTTGAGAAGAACTAGTTTGAGAACTAGAAGTGGAACTATCAGAAGAAACATCTGGTCCACAACCAGTCAATGTGAGTAAGACGGCTGAGAATAAGACTAAAAGTTTTTTGTTTTTCATTAATTAACCCCTTTTTAAAACAAAAATCTTAATAAAAAAGGTTTCTAAAGCATTAATTATTAATTGCTAATAGAAACACCATTTTCAAAGATCTTAGATATACTAAACGTATACCACTTATAAGTTTATCAAACTAACATTTACTTTTTCAATATTTAATAAAAAATACACTTACTAAATTTAAGGAAGTGATCTAGTTTTATTAAAATATAATCATTAACTTAACTCATTTAAGATACAGCATATTAATTTTATAATCAGCTAAAAAGATCAAAGCGTTAAGCTTTGACCTTATTAATTGATTTATTATTGATTAAGCGTAGATTACTTTAATGTTTGAAATTTGAATGTTACCTTTTGTTGCATTAGTTACACTTATTTCTACAGATGATAATTCATTGACGGCGATTTCTTTTCCGGAAGTAATAGTATTATTATTAAATTGAGCACTGGCACTATCCTTAGTATTGAATGTCAATGTAATAGATTTAATAACATGTGATCCGCTAGTTGAAACATTTAACTTACTATTCTCATTAGCATAAAATCTCCAATCATTATTATTACTATAATATTTTCCAGTATTGCTTTTACCACTAGCAGTAATAGTTAAATTGTCATCTCCAGTAGGAAGTGATAGATATTGTTTGCTATTTTCCCAACTATTTGCTGTAGCAATAGTTCCGATATTTAAATCCACAGTTGTATCATTATAAGTGACTTTTTCAGTTACTGTAACAACAATTTCATTTTTAAAATATGATGTTACTTTATAATTGCCACTATCATCAGCTATAACTACATCACCATTAAATGTAACAGATACTCTATAACCATCTTTTGGTGTAACTTTAAATGTTAATTCTGTATTTGGTAATACAGCTTCACTAGGTAATTCACTGATTGTGGCATTTTCAGAAACTGCGCCTGTACTATCAACAATAGATGTAGTAATAGAATATGTAGTTGTTCCTGTAACTTGTTTTTCAATACTAGGAGTTACATAAGTATCACCATCACCAACCATTTCATATGTACCAACATAATTTTGTAAATGACCTAAAACAACAACATCATCACCAATTTTAGGAGCTGTTACATTATTAGCAAGAGAAGCTTTATATACACTTAACTTATCTGTAGAAGTTACACTATCAGCGATATCTAATGTATATTGATCAGAACTTACACTAATAGAAGTGACTATTCCTTTTACATAATATTTATCATTTGAATAATACTTAGTTTTATAATCTGACTTTGTTAATCCTGCGATAACTGTATAAGCATCTGCAACTGTTTTAGGTTCTTCTAATGAACCGATAGTATTAATAACAATTTCTTCTTTTTTAGCATCTGAATAAACAACTGTAGGATTAACTTTTGCAGTACTATTATAAGTTAATTCATATGTAGTGTTATATTTTTCATAATATCCAGTAGCAGTGATTTTACTACCAACTACAGGAGTAACAACACCTGTATCAATTACTGCTGAATATACTTCAAATTCTTTATCTTCACCTTCTGCAGTTGTTCCAATCCAAATTGTATATTTACCATAATTATCTTTGCTAATAGTTCTTACATAACCAGTAACAAAAAGCACATTTTCACTTATTGTATTAGCAGCTAACTTATCACATAAAGCCTTAGCTTGGTCAATTGTTAATGGTGCATCTTTTGTACCATAATTAATTGTTCCTTCTGAACTTGAAATTTCAGAACTACTTGCTTGACTTGAAGAAGCTTCAGAACTACTTGATTGAGATGAACTACTAGGTGTAACACTACTTGTTTGACTACTTGAACTAGCTGAGCTTGCTGTTTGAGAAGAGCTAGTAGAACTAGATGCAGCTGAACTACTTGAAGTAGTAGGTCCACAACCAGTTAATCCAATTAAAACGGCTGAGAATAAGACTAAAAGTTTTTTGTTTTTCATTAATATTTCCCCTTTTAAAACAAAAATCTTAATAAAAAAGGTTTCTAAAGCATTAATTATTAATTGCTATTAGAAATCCCATTTTCAAAGATCTAAGATATTCACATATGAACATCACTTGTATACTAGCACAAAGAAATTACACTTTTCAACCTTGATAATAAGTAGTCATAGTAGTTTTAAGATAAATAACAATTACTTTTAACAACATTTAATATACGTATTTGCCTGTAATTTTCAACACTAGACTTATAATTTTATTCAAATGAACTATCATTCATTTTAATTGTGTTATTAAATTCATTTTTCACATTATACTTTTGAATATTTTCTTTGTTAAAACAGTATACAAATAAAGTAATATAGATTTACATATACTCAAAAATATACAAATATTTGAATATTTTTGACTGTTATTAAACAAATTCTTTTGTTGCAATATAATATTATCCATAATACAATGTTATCAGCAAGCAAAAGGAGACTATATATGAAAAACGAAGAAAAATTTGAAGAAACGTTAAAGAAAATGGTAACTAATAATATACGTAATATTAAAATCAACGAACAATGCTCTTCCAATATTCATTTTATTGGTAAAAATATCAATTTGGAAAATTTTGAAGAAAAACTTCAAGACTTTTGTAATGTTTACAAAATATCTTTAAAAGTAATTGATGTCCTAGAAGAAGAAAATCAAAAAACTGTTCTTTTAAATCTATTCGATGAATTGAATTATAACAATGAAAATAAGAATTGTTATATGCTTTATCTTAAAAACTACACAAAAACAAGACCAACAAATGTTAGATATCGTTTTTCATGTATATATAAAGATCAATGTGCTCCAAATAGTTTTGGTATTGTTACCAAAGAAAATCTTCATTATTTAGGCACAGTCATTTTCTCTTTAGAAGATGATGTATTCCCTCTTGATGACAGTGAGAGTTCCTGTTTTCTTCATGTTGAAATTTAATGATAAGAGGTAATATTTATGGGTAAGTTAGATAAAATAGAAAACACATCAAAAAAAGTTGCTGAAATAATTGCTGTTTTAAGAGTTCTATTTGAAAAGACAAGCAAAAAGCATACATTAAAGAAAAAAGAAATAATTGATATTGCTAAGAAAGAATTTGATGTAGACATCGAACAAAGAAGATGCGCAGATATCATTGATGCTTTAGAATACATATCAAATACCAAATTATTAGAATCCTCAAGCACATCAAAGTCAATTATTAGCTCAAATGGAGCTAAGCTTTATCGTGACAATTTTATTCTTAGTGATGATGATATTGATTTAATTATTGAGATATTAGGTCAATCAACACTCCTTTCTTTAGATGAATACAATGAACTAAAGGATCATTTATCTAAACTAGCAACCTATGGACATCAAGCCTCAACGATAGGAAAAAATAACAAAATAGATTCAAGAATAAAAGAATTTAGAAAATTAAAAAACATAGCAAGAAAGCCAAGTAAAGATGATAATGGGGCTAGACGCTTTGAAATTGATTTTGATTCTACAACAAATGATCAAATATATACATATCCTAAAGTCCCATTAACAAAGAAGATGATATTAAATGGATTTGTTATTGATATCATCGATACTTTTCATAATGAACCAAATATTTGCCTTCTAATTGATTTAAGCCAAGAATATCGTATACTCTTAGTTCTTCCTCTTTCTAAAGTAAAATACTCAAGACCCAAAGACGATTGGGGCCTTGAAGATATGAAATTAAATCTTAGCTTCCTATATGGAAATAATAGCAAAAATTATAAGGATGTCTATGAAGCAATCGAAGATTATAAGCAAGGCACAAATGATATTATTTTTAATTTTGAAATCAGATACAAAAATAATGATGGCCTCATAAGTGAATCACATGACAAAATTGTTAAAGAAGCTTTGAAAAGATTCTACCCTTCTCAATTTTCAAAAATGAAATTCAAATACAAAAAAGATGGATATGTCTACGTTAAATTTAACTCGACAATTAATCATTTTTATAATTTCTATTTATCAAATATCAATCTATTAGGATGTCTTGGATTACTAGAACCATACTGGCTATCAACAAAGCTTTGTAACTATGCTGATCTAATAAAAGAAAACAATTCTGAATACTAATTTTCATACAAAATATTGTATATTTTCAACGCTTTTAAGCATTTTTGCGTGTTTCAATTAGACTAACATTATATCCACAAATCAAAAGAAAGGAAACGACAAATATGTCAAAGACAAATTTCAAAAATACAACAGGGATGCCTATGAAAGATGAAAATTTACAAAATGATTGGTTTACAAATACAATATGTAAACTTGGTCTTAATATGGATAATGAAGTGGTTAAATTAACAAAAAATAATTCTCAAAACATTGAAAGCCACATAAAAAATAACAACAACTACAATAGTGACTTATACAAGAAAATGTATGAATATCATTGTATGAAAAATGGTGGAAAATTTCCTACTAAAAACAAAGAAACTAAAGAAGCTATAAACGATATTGTTAGAATGATTGATTTAGAAAATAATACATACCTTTATAGATATAATCATGTACAATTTGATAACATGATTAATTATATTGTCAATCCTACAAATAATTTTTTTAACAAGCTTAAAAAAGGAGATATCAAATTGGTTGAAGATTTAAGAAAATCTAGTGGAGTATCAAATAATAACGATGGCCCAAAAAGTCTTGCTTCCAAAATATGTGTTTATCTTTCTGAACTATTCTTTAATAACGATAATTACTATATTAATGACACCGTAGTAAGACATGTTCTCCCTTATTATGTTGAATATTATCAAATTCAAGGATTAAGTCAAAATACAAAAGGTGCATATGAGAATATCTCTTATAAAGATTTATGGACAATACTAGAACGATTAAGAAATAAAATGAAACAAACTTATGGTGAAAATTTAACAAGAAGAGAGCTAGATCACATTATGTGGTATTGCTATCGACTTGGAAAATAATAAATGAAATCATTGTCGATTCTAAGTTTAAGTAAAAAGAAGGGTTAGCTAGAGCCATTTATGATTAAAAAACAGTTACTTACAATGTTCTAGAAGAAAAGGATGTTGAAAATATCGTATCTAAGTAAGTTGGAAGACTAGTTAAACTAAGCGAAATAGAAATCACCCTTAACTATTGCGCTTATAAGCTCTTCTTTTCACTTGCTATATTTTTGATAAATCAATTGATCTTTATTAAATAATAGACCTAGAAAGTGCATTGGTTAATTAACACCATATGAAATGCTAAAAGGTTAATACCTATAAGTGTTGCACTTGATTTGAGAAATTACCATTATTTAATTATTGTATTTTTGGAAATTCTAATGGTTTTAATTCTATCCCTTTATTATTTTCTTGTTTTATTTGTTCTAGTAAAAAAGGAGTAGCATATTGAGGAATACTAGTGAAAAAAGTTCCTTTTCCAAAATTTTCTTTTATTATCTTGTAACACTTACTTGCTTTATATGGTGTTTTACCTTCTATAACATTTTTAGATGCTGCCATTTTATTATTAACTGATTTTTCTTCTAATAAGATAATTCCATTATCATCTTCTATTAAGAAATCTATTTCTAAATGCTTTTCCCCATTTGAAAAGTAATACAAAGGAAAATCACATTTATTAAGCATAGTGGCACATAAATTTTCATAAATAGCTCCTTTTCTTGAATCTAGTTGATCATTTAAAAAGCTTTGTGAAGTTTGAATTGGATACATTGCCATAAGTAACCCAATATCCCCGATAAATGCTTTAAAGTATGTCCTATCAATATTTGCCTCTAATGGTTTTTCAATAGCTTTAGTATTAAAACATCTTAATACTAATCCTGCTTTATTTAGCCATTCAAATGGTTCTTCAAATTCACTTGCTCTTCCACCCTTTTTTACTAATGAATATTTAAATTTAGAATTATCAGATTCCCTAGCTAATTGACTAGGAATAGAATCAAAAACTTTATTTAATTTAACTTGTAAACTATAGTCTATTTCCTCTTGATTATTTTCATTAATAAATCTACCAAAATCAGCTCTATAATCTTGAATAAGTCCTTTTAAATATTCTCTTGATTCTATATAGTTGTTAGATTTTAAAAACTTTAAAACTGAACCAGGCAATCCACCAACTACAACATATCTTTTTAACATTTCTTTATAATAAGATGCTATAGCTTGAGGAACCTCTTCTTCTTTTTTAACATAGCCTTTTAATAAATCAATGTTAGATTGACTTAATCCATTTGCCCATAAAAATTCTTCAAAGTCCATAGAAGTCATTTGAATTATTTTTTCATAGCCAGTTGGAATATCTATTTTCTCTTTTCTTCTAAAATTTAAAACTCCAAGCAAAGATCCTGTTCCAATTACACTATATCTTTTATCTAATGCAAAGCTTTTTAAAGAAGTTCTTGCTAAAGGACAATCACCTATTTCTTCAAATATTAAAATTGTCTTATATGGTTCAAATCTGATATTAGAAAAATAAAGTGATGATTTTTCAATGATAGTATCTACATCTAAATTACCTTCAAAGATGTTTCTTAATTCTTTTTTATGTCTAAAATCATAAACAATTACATTTTGATAAAATTCATTAGCAAACTTATTAACAATATAGCTTTTACCTACTTGTCTTAGTCCATCAACTATTAAAGGAACTTTTTCTTTATCATTATTCCATTTAATTAATTCATCGTATATTTTTCTTTTAAAATCATTTAAAGCCATAATATTTCACCCGACAATATTTTACACGTTTCTTCGTAAAATGTAAATAAACACACAAAACGATTTCGTAAAATGTAATTTTCAACACAAAACGAAGATTTTGTATTAAAACTAGCAATTTCCAATAATATTTTAATAAAACTAATATAACAAAATAAAAATACAAATTAAATTATTTAATAATCGTCCAATAACCATTTTTATTTGAGCCGATTCTTTTAACAAAACCATTTTCTTTTAAATGTGTTAAATATCTTTGTGTAGTTCTATATGACACATTTAAAATTTTACTTAAGTCTTCAATAGATAAATTTGGATTAGCATTTAATTTAGAAAGAATCAATTTATCTTTATCATCTAAAACTAAATCGTTTTTAACATTATCCACTTCACTTATTACACTATTATTTATTATGACATTTTATCACATCAAATTTTTAACCTAAATGCCATTGTTTTTAAACAGCAGTTTCTAAAAAAGCTTATAAATACAGCGTTTTTTATTGTGCCATTTAATTTTTATTATGACATTTATTATGTCATTTATTATGACAAATTAACCAAGATAAAAAACCTCTAAATTTTATTTGATTATTTTTAAAATCATCTATTTAAGCTAATCTTACTGCTTTCAATTTCAATAACTTAATAACAATTTTTTATTTTAACCACAAACCCAATTAATTAAACAAATTATTACAACTTCAATACTATTTTGTTATAATTCAAGACTATTAGGATTTAATAAAAATTCTTTTATTCCAACAATTAAATAACCTTTTTCGTTTCGGCGTGGTTTTATATTTTTACCAACAACAATTATTTTTTTAAATGAATCGTTAGTTTTATCAAACGACTTAGTTTCTTGTCTCATTTTATCTTCGTTTGGAATATCATAAGCTGATTGAATATAGTAACGTTTATTCCCTTGATTAGCAACAAAGTCTATTTCAAGTTGTCTTCTTTGTAATGAACCATTTACATTTTCTCTAGTATCAATAATACCAACATCAACATTATATCCTCTGTATCTAAGTTCATTATAAATGATATTCTCCATAAGATGAGTTTCTTCTATTTGTCTAAAATCAAGTCTGGAATTACGTAAACCAATATCTTCAAAATATATCTTGTATGGTGTATTGATATATTTTTTCCCTTTTACATCATATCTATTTACTTTAGCAAGTAAAAAGGCTTCTTGCATATAGGTAATATAGTGATCAATTGTAAGAGGACTTAACGATGAATTTTTCACGCTTTTAAAAGTGTTTGAAAGCTTAGTAGGGTTAGTTAAAGAAGAAATACCCGATGCAATAATATCTAATAATTCACCTAAATCTTCGTCGGAATTAAGATTATGTCGTTCAACTATATCTTTAAGATAGACATTCTTTAATTGAGTTTTTAAATAACTAGATTTTTGCTCTTCAGTTTTCATTAAAACAACAGCAGGTAACCCACCATAGACCATATAATCATCAAAAGCATAATCTAATTCACCTTCATAATTTGCATAAAATTCTGAAAAAGATAATGGTAAAACATGTATTTCATCACCTCTACCAGCAAATTCTGTTAATACATCACTTGATAAAAATTTTGAGTTACTACCTGTTACATACACATCCATATTTTTCTTACGTAAATATCCGTTTAAAACCACCTCAAAGCAATCTAGATTTTGCACCTCATCAAGTAGAAGATAATACATATCATTATCAGTCATTCTTTTAGAAATATATGCCATAAACTTTTTAGGATCAACCTTCTTTTTATTAGTAGCAAGCTCTTGTAAGTCTTGATCAATAAGCAATAAATCATCTGCAGAATCAAAAGCAAATTTAATGATATGCTCATCATTTACACCCTCTTCTTTTAATTTATTATAAAAGATTTCATTCATAAGATATGATTTCCCACATCTTCTAATACCTGTGATGACTTTTACAAATCCATTATGACGTCTTATTTGAAACATTTCTAAGTATTTATCTCTTTTTATCTCCATCTTAAGCACCTCATTTAATTTAATTGGAACATTTACCACTTTTATTAATTGTATTATAGCACATAATTATTAATATCAAGCAGTGATAAGTTAATTCACTTAATATTTTTGGTAAGTATTCCAAAAATTTTAAGTAGTATTTAAAAGAGTTCTATCATATAAATCCAATTCAAAAACTGCCAAATATCTAAAAATGCGTTATAAATATACTTTTCTAGGCAATCAAAAACCCGAGTTTTGCAGTTGTTGTGCTAAACTCCTCCATAGAGGATAAATAATCTAATTATTTGAATTGAATTTTATTAAAATATTTATCAAATAAGGATTTATTCATAATAGATGTAAATTGATTAGTTTCATAATATTTTAATATCGTTTTAAAATCTTCAATGGTTTCATTTTTTAAATCAGATAATTGTAAAGTTTTATATTCTTCACCTTCTTTAGTTACTTCAGTTTTGAAATCTTCAAAAGTATCTTTTTTTATAACGTGAATTATTCCTTTAGATATCTCTGAACAAGAACACATATCTAATGCCCTTACTATTCGTTCAACACTTAATGAATAATTCATTTTGAATTGGAGAATACGTAATATCACTAAACCAACAAAACATGTCATAATATGACCTTTAATATGATTTTCAGTTCTAACAAACATAGGTCTTGCAATTAAATCGCTTTTTGTAACTCTAAAAGATTCTTCAATTCTCCATAATCCATGATAAACTTCACGGATCTTTTTCTCATCAAAATGTAATTCTGAAGTGACAATTGCAAAATAACCATCGTATTTTTCTTCTATTTTTGCCTTTTCATAATCAATTGAAGTGATATTTTCTTCAGCTATTTCACCTGTATCACATACAACACTTTGAACTTTGATATATTTATCAGCACCATGTTTACACATATAGGCGTTATTATTTAAGGCTTTTTCAGTTCTTTTTAATTTTTCATCTCTACGATGTTTTTCTCTTCTAGCTGCTTCACCATTCCAATAAATTAAAACTTTTCTCTTTCTTGTTGTTTTATTTCCATCTTTATCAATTCCATCATAATCTTCTTCAAATATTTGATACTTATAATCATCATTTACTACAGTATATAATGATTCATCAAACAACCTATTTTCGTATCTTTTACCTTTCTTTCCTTTTAATATTTGAGAAAACATATAACCATCGCCATTATTGCAAATGACATCAATATTTGCATTACAATTCATACCTTTATCAGCAACTATAATGGTTCTATTTAAATCATAATTTTTCTTAACACTATCTAAAACAGGTATTAATGTTAAAGAATCAGAAGTGTTACCATGGAAGGTTTTTACACTGATTAGAATGCCGTTATTATCCATCATAAGACCTAATTGAACTATTGGATCAACTACATGTTCTTTACTTACGCCTCTTTTTAACAATCCTGGTATCTTTTTAAATTGATGTTTTTCACCATTTTCATCAGTTAATTCAATTAATTTTAATCTTTTTATTTCTTTGTTATCAGTTATTAAAGGAGTTATTTCTTCATATTCATCCTCATCTTCATAATCCTTTTGAAAATAAAAGTTTGTGGAATCGTAAAAACATTCGGTAGTGTTTCTGCCTATTTTTTCCTTGATGATTTTATTTAAATGAATTTGAATTTTATCTTCTATATCAGCAATATGGTCTAAAGAACGATACAATTCATATAATGAAAACTCATAATTTTTATTATAGAAATCATTAATCATTTGATAAGTAGCTCTTTTTGAATCAGGATTCATTATTCTTTGAACAACTAAATATTTAAACATCTCATTCAATGAACTTTTTCCTTTGTATTCAATTTCATTAAATAATTTATCTAGTTCTAAATAGTCGTATATACTTTCTATAAATTTATATCCAAAATTATAAGAATTAGATGCACTATCTTCATAAAAAGGTTTAGTTTTAACTTCATTAAGAACTATTCGTTTATCCTTTTTATGTTCTAAATCAAATTCTTCAACTTTTTTCATAAAAGCTATTGGATCACTTTGATCTTCTAAATATCCAAAGCTTTTTATTGTTTTTTGTTTTGATTTTTTATTTTCATCTCTATAGCCTTCAGTTACTCTAATTTGAGTTTTGAAAGTTCCATCAGCAAATTTATGTTTATCTTTACGAATCATAATGGCACCACCTGTATTATTCATAATTATTATAGCACAACATAGGTAGAATATCAACAAATATGAAAATAAATTAAAAAAAGGTATCATTTTTCAATAAAATTGGTACCTTTCGTATGAATATTAAATTTTAAAGCACAACAACTGCAAAACTCGGGTTATAGCACATAATTATTAATATCAAGCAGTGATAAGTTAATTCACTTAATATTTTTGGTAAGTATTCCAAAAATTTTAAGTAGTATTTAAAAGAGTTCTATCATATAAATCCAATTCAAAAACTGCCAAATATCTCAAAATGCGTTATAAATATACTTTTCTAGGCAATCAAAAATTCCACTCCTAAATATAACAAACTATTTAAATCTTGTTTTACTATTTGATAATTTTCCAATATCCTTTTTTGTTAGTTCCAATTCTTTCAATATATCCTTTTTCAACAAGACTATTAAAAATTCTTGAGACTGTTCTTCTAGAAATGCCTAATTGAACAACAAGTGCATCATAGGAAATATTTGAATTATTTATTAATTCTAATAATACTCTCTTTTCACTATTAGTTAATTCATCATTTAATTCATTTTCAATTATATAATTGTTTTTATTGATTTCTAACTTGGAAATTACATTTTTATTAAATGGTATAACTACATTTATATAAGTATCATGGATATCAAATGCTTCCTTACCATATTTAGCTATTATTATTGGTATACCATGTCCTGTATGTTCTACAATTCCAAGTTTTAAGAATATTCTCATTAAAACAGAATTTCTAGGATGACTTACGCCGTTAAAAAAGTCTTCCTTAGTTATTTCTTTTGGTATACCGCCATGTGATGTTATTTCTAGTCTATTATCATAAAAGGAAACAAGTGGTTCTGAAATGGTCCAATCATTATGCACAATAGCATTCACCAAAGCTTCATTTACACAATCAATATCATATAAATATTCATCAATTCTTGGTCTAACAGTAGTATCAGTAATACAAATGTTTTCTGCAATTAATCTATCTTTCAATCGTTGAATTCCTAGTAAAATACTTTGATCGCCATAATCACTTCTTTGTGAAATTGAAGCTTTTGTTAATCCTCTAAATTTCACAAAAATTAAAGGGGTCATATTCTTATCAGAAAGAAGTTCAGCCATAAGATTATATTTTTCATTATCCATTAACAAACTAAAATTTGAATTAAAAGCCGTTTCGTTTATATGAAATCCTTTACTTATTAATAAAATTTTTAACATATCAAAAGATAAAGGGGCATAATGAGAAGGTGCTTTTAAAATATAGTCATCATCTATAAATCCATTTTTATATCGATATTCTATTTCAGAAGAATTCATTTCCTTACATGTTGTACCTATTCTAACAAGACATCCTTTAGAAGAAAAGCCATATTTTTTCACACAATAAATGGTTTTAAAGCCTTTACTCACTTTAATTTGAATTATATTTTTATTTTCTTCATATATTAAGCTAACACTGATCTCATTTTGTGGATTTGGTTCAATTTGAGTTGTGATACAATCTGATATCTTTTTTTGAATTTCATCTAATTGATTTGAATCAAAACCAATTACTTTTCCATCATCTGAAATGCCAATAAAAATATCTCCTCCTTGAGAGTTTAAAAAAGCTACAATATCTCTAACTATAGCATCAGTATATTTTTCTTTTAATTCTAATGTTTCAGATTCTATGTACATAATATCACCTCATCTATGCAATATAATGGTATAAGATTTTTGCCATTTTTGCCAAGATTTTTGCCATTTTTGCCAAGATTTTTGCCATTTTTGCCAAGATTTTTGCCATTTTTGCCAAGATTTTTGCCATTTTTGCCATTTTCGTCATTTAACACATAACAAAATCAAAATTCAAAATCATTTAAATAGAACATATAATTTTTAATTAATTCACCTATTAATTTCAGTTTATTTCAACCTTTTTATCACCTTATGCCGAAAATCGCAGTTTTAAAATAGCTAAAATGCCGAAAATCTCAAAATTTACCATTTTGAAATTTAAAATGTTCATCCGTTTTTTAACATAGACATTTAAAAATTTACAAAAGATATTACCTACTTTTATTTTACAAACTTTAATATTTTATCTTTTACAATATTTATTTGAGTATCTACATCAATAGAAGGAACTCCATCATTAGACATTATTCCATAATTTCCAAAATATGAATGTATTCCACCTTCAATATTATATTCAGTTAAATTAGGTAATTTAGATTTATTTGAATTATATTTATCCATATTAATTACCTTATTGTTACTTGCTAATATTGATAAAGTAGATAAATTAGTATAACTAGATAAATTAGTAGTTGAATAACTTGCTAACAATATCAAGCCTTTATATTCAGTATAATGGCTATTTAAATAAGACTTTCCCAATTTTGATGTACTATAGTCCTAGAATTTCCATTAACTGAGCT
>CAVHUN010000050.1:11535-46383 GCA_963639175.1 uncultured Prevotella sp. | reverse complement strand
CCATAATAAATTCTTCCTCAAAATCAAAAAAAATTCATATTAAGCAAGAATTAGAAAATATTGATATAGCAATTCAATATGGACTTATTCAAATCGCTATAATAGATTATTCTTTATCAAAAGAAGAAATTGAATATATAAAATCTATTTGGAAATATAAAGACTTTATTTCCTATTTACAAAACACAAAATTTAACGGAACTACTTATCAAGTTTTATATTTAGCAGAAAAAGAAGAATTAGAAGAATTAATAAAACAATTACACGATGATATTTTAAAATTAATCACACCATTTATAACTGCTTTAGGAACTATTGATGTTCAACTTAAAAATAAAAAATATCTAGAAAGATTTAAAACATATCTAGAAGATATAGTAAATGGAATGTTATATAACACTAAAAATTACAATTTCACTAATAATATAGACAATTCATTTTTTAATGAAATAATTCAAAAAGTAATAGAAGTTGAAATAAATTACAATAAACCATTAAAGAAAATAAAAAGAGCAGTTAAGAAAATCTTAACTTTAGATTTCAAAAATAAAATAGAAAGCAAATAATTATTTAACTTCTAATTGATAAGTAATTCTTTTTGAACCATCTTTAACATAAATAGTTCCACACTTTTTAAAGCCGTTTTTTAAAATTAATTTTTGCATTATCAAATTATCATTATGAGTATCTATTCTTATATTTTTATATATTTGCTTGCAATAATTAACTACAAAAGTAAAAATTCCTTTATAAGTACCATCACTTGCAATTCTATGAATAGTGATATATTCATCTTCATTTAACCATTTACCATCTTCAATATATTTATAAGTAGGATCATTTCCTTTAAATAAAGTAAAGACTCCTTTTATTTGATTATCAAGACAAACTAATTTACATGTTCCTAAATTTATATCACTTTGTATAAGTTCTCTACTTGGATAAGAATATCCCCATTGAGTTGGATTATTGTTTTTTATCATAAAATCTTGAGCAATTTTATAAATCCTCATTATATTATCAAGATCATCTATATTTGCATTTCTAATTTCTAACATATTAAATATAATCTATAAATCTCCAACTTAATTTCAAATAAACAATTCCTTTTTTGTTAATTTTAATTTAAAAAGCCTGATAACAAGTATCAGACTAATTTTGCAATATAATGGCGGGAGAAGAATGAATCGAACACTCGACAATGGTTTTGGAGACCATAGTTATACCATTTAACTATTCTCCCATTAAAAGCCACAATTAATTGTAGCTTTTTGCAATCTTACTTACAATAGACATATCAACTTTTCCAGCATAATCTTTCTTGAAAGTTGACATGACATTCTTTATAGATTTATCTTCTAATTTTTCAATGATGGCTCTAATTTCAGCTTCATCCATCATTTTAGGCAAATATATCTTAATAGCATCGATTTGTCTATTTAAGCTTTCAACCTTTTCAGGTCTAGAATTACTAGCAAACATTTCTCTCTCTTCTTCTAATTCTTTAATAGACTTTTGAATTAAAGAGATAACTTCTGCATCAGTTGTTTCTTTTCCTTTAGCTCTATTTTCAACATCTAATAACATATATTTGTTGATAAGGACACTTAAAGAAGCTCTTGCATCTTGATTGTGTTCTTTTAATGCTAACATATTAGCTTTTTTAATATCGTTAATTAACATAATATCACCTTCAATTGAAAATAATACCATTTTAGATAGACTTTTACAAGTGAAATTTATTTAATGAAATCTTCTTAATTATTTCATCGATTTGATTTTCTACTTGAGTCACATCTCCATCATTAACAATTATAAAATTCAATTTAGATTTATTTTTATCATAAGAATTAATAGAATTCATCTTTAAACGCTTTTGAGGATCATCATCGTTTCTAATTTTTAAATATTCAACTTGTTTAGAAGTCTCTACTCCAATTAAATAAGTGAAATCATTTTCCATTTTAGCTTCAAACAAAAGTGGAACCTCAATAACTTGATAATTAGAAGTATTATTAATAATGAAATTATTTATTTCATCTTTTACCTTACCCCAAATATAATTTTGATAATTTCTTCTAAAAGAATTATCTTCAAGCATCTTATTAATGACTTTTTTCTTATCCAATTTACTATCAGTAAATATATCGCCCATCTTATTTTCTAAATTTTTTAAGAATGTCTTATCTTGATATAAACGATGGACAATTTCATCAGCAGAGGCTATATTAAATCCTTTTTCTTTAAATTTTGATAAGACTAAGCTCTTACCAGAAGCAATCTTTCCAGTAATAGCGATACTTGGATAGACTTTTTGGCATTTATAACAATAAGTAGTTCCTCTTCCATTAACAAATCTTTTTTCAAGTTTACAATGACAAATAGGACATTCTTCTCCTTTTTTACCATAAACTTTTAAAAAGTTTTGCATATTACCTTGTTGATTTAAGCTAGGATGATAAGAAATAATAGTAGACCCTTTATTTAAAATAGCTTGATCTAAAATATCTCTGCTATTAACAATTATTTTACTAGCTTCATTATTAGTTAAATCTTTAGCTTTCTTAAATGGATTAATTCTAGATTTATATAAAACTTCATCAGCATATATATTTCCTAATCCAGCAATAACGCTTTGATCTAATAGTCCTTCTTTAATCGAATAAGTTTTATCTTTAAATTTTCTTAGTAAATCTAGTGGATTTGTAATATCCCATGGTTCTTTTCCTAAATTTGCAAGAGGAGATTTTATATTCAATTCTTCACTTTTATATAAA
Source organism: uncultured Prevotella sp. (assembly GCA_963639175.1). GTDB lineage: Bacteria > Bacillota_I > Bacilli_A > RFN20 > CAG-288 > Scatoplasma. Next base: position 43,606 of record CAVHUN010000050.1, on the reverse strand, counting down.
TACATAACCCCAAATTTTCTAACATCGTTAAATACTAAATATGAATCATCTTCAAAAGTAAAATAACAAGTTACATGTTTAGAATTAATTTGAGTAGTATCATCTTTACTAACATGATACAATTTGCCTTCCATTCTAAAATGAACTAGTAAAGAATACGAAGAAGACAAATTAATTATTAAATATTTTCCCTTTCTAGAAATATCTAAGATTTTCTTATTAGGAATAATATTATTAAATTCATCTAAATCAGTTTGAATTAATCTTTTATATATGACATTTACATTTTTAAAAGTTAATCCAACTATCTCTTTTTGCAATATTCTTCTAACTGTTTCAACTTCAGGTAATTCAGGCATATCTACCTCCTATTTACAATCATACCACGTATTTCCAAAACTTCCTTCAGCAATTAACTTACACTTTAAAGGAATAGCATTTTCCATAATTGGTTTAATCTTCTCTTCTATTATATCAACTTCATCTAGACTCACCTTAAAAATAAGTTCATCGTGAATTTGAAGTACCATTTTAGTTTTATATCCTTGTAATAGCTTATCAATTTTAATCATAGCGACTTTAATTAAATCAGCTGCTGAGCCTTGAATAACTGTATTTACTGCTGCTCTTTGTCCAAATTCAACATTAGTTCTATTTACATCATTAATTTCTTGGATATATCTTCTTCTATTTAAAATAGTTTTGACATAACCATTTTCTTTTGCAAATTCAATAACTTGATCTTCATATTGTTTTAGCCCAGGATAAGAAGCATAAAATGATTCAATTATTTGTTTAGCTTCAATAGGAGAAACACCGATTTGTTCAGCTAATCCCCATGAAGAAATTCCATAAACAATACCAAAGTTAACTGCTTTAGCTTTTCTTCTCATTAAAGGAGTGACATTTTCAATATCGACGTGGAATATCTTGCTAGCAGTAGCAGTGTGAATATCAACATTATTATTAAATGTATCAATCATTTCATCTAAATTAGCTAAAGATGCTAAAACTCTTAATTCTACTTGAGAATAATCTAATGATAAGAATTTATATTCATAGTCTTTATAAAAGAAAGCTTTTCTAATTTCTTTTGCTTCTTTATCCTTAATAGAAATATTTTGTAAATTAGGTTCTGACATTGATAATCTACCAGTAGAAGTCAAAGCTTGATTGAAAATAGCGTGGATTTTACCATCATTTTCAATATATCTTCCTAAACTAGAAGTATATGATGATACTAATTTTTGATATTTTCTATATTCGACAATTAAAGGAATTACAGGGTGCTTATCATATAATTTCATCAATACATCTATACTAGTAGAATTAACTCTTCCTTTTTTCTTTAAACAAAGTTCATCATAAATTAAAGATGAAACTTGTTTAGGAGAATTCAAATTAATTTTCTTACCAAGCATATTGTTAATTGATTCAGTAATTGAATCTAATTTTTCTTGGAATTGAACATTGATGTTATCTAAACATTCTTTATTTAATGGGAATCCTTCAATTTCCATATTTGCTAAGACTTTAGTAAGTGGCATCTCTGTTTGAGAATACAATTCATATTCATCATTTTCTACTAATTGTTGAAAGACTTTTTGTTTTATATTAGAAATTAAAAGAACTAAATTCTCATCTATTTTTTCTAAGCTAGGATCACTTATATTTATATTGTAATAATTTAAACATGAGACTTTATCTTGTTTAATATCTTGTTTAATAATATAAGTTGCAATTAACAAATCAAAAGAAACATTTGAAATTGTAGGTAAATCTAATCTATCTAAGCAGACAATTAATCCTTTTAAATCATAGGTGTATTTATCTTTTGAAGAAGTTAAATATTTTTTGAAGTCTTCATCTTCTTTTAAATTGTTATTTTCTAAAAAAGCGATATTTTTTCCATCAGATAAATAAAATCCTTTTATTTCTCCTTCATGAAAATTAGAAGAAGTATTGCTTACTAATATTGCATTAGGAACAAAATCTAATTGATTAAATTTAGAAATATTCTTAACTTGAATTGATTCATTATTAATTTCAGGTTTTGAATTATCTTCATCCATATCAAATAATGACATTTCTTTTTGAAGTTGATCATATAATTCTTTATAGGCGCCTTTTAATTCATAACGTTTATAAAATTCGAGTAATTCTTGAGTATTTTCTTTTTTAATTAATCCTTGTTCATAAAAAGAAGATACATCTAAAGTAGTGACTATTTTTGCTATATCTCTACAAAAATATGCCATATCTTTATTTTCTAATATATTTAAGCTAGTCTTTGATTTATCATCTTTAATTCCTTCAAAGATTTCTTCTAAATGAGGATAAGTATCTAATAATTTTATTGCAGTTTTATTTCCTACTCCTTTAATACCAGGAATATTATCAGAAGGATCACCAACTAAGCCCTTAAAATCAGTTACTTGGGCAGCTTGATATCCTAATATTTGTTTGATGTTATTTTTAGTAAATATTTGAATATCTGATAATCCTTTTCTTAAAAAGTTAATCTTTACTTTATCAGAAATTAGAAGTTGTAAAAAATCTTTATCAGAAGTAAATAAAGTAACATCATCGCCTTTACTATCACTATAATAAGTCAATGAACCTGCTAAATCATCCCCTTCATATCCTTCCATTTCAATATGTAATATTCCCATTTTATCTAGGAGAACTCTTGCTAAAGGAAGCTGAGCTTTTAAAGATTCATCAATTGGTTTTCTATTCATTTTATAAGATTCTAATTGGCTAGCTCTAAATGATTTTTTACCAGTATCAAAACAAACTATCAATCTATCTTGACAAGTTAATTCGCCTTTAATTTGCTTTAACATCTTTTGAAAAAGATATATAGCATTTGTAGGAATACCATCTTTAGTTGATAAAACTGGTACACCTGGTCTAAATGTTGCATAAAATGATCTAAATAAAAGTGAATTTCCATCTACTATATATGTCTTGCTCATTTTTTTACTTTCTCCTTAAATAGAATTATTTGGTCTTTATAGTAATTATTTGAACTTAAATTGTCAATTGAAACAACATCTCCTAAATTCAAATCAGTAAGTTTTCCTTGGTAATAAATATTTATCTCACCAAACTTATAAGCTAAAAATAGACATGTTCTATTTTCATAAATAATTGGTTTTTTACTTACAATAAATAAAGTGTGATATTTTTTCTTTCCAGCAATTAAGTTTGCAATATTCATTGAAAAATTTACTCCTATTGCATCAATTTCGCCTAGATAATCTTGATAATCAAATTTATTATCTTCTTCTTTTATACAAGGTAACATGTTATTTGATTTATCTATATTAAACTTGTATGACAATTGAATTTGATTAATATTATCTAGCAGTGATTTTCTAGAATATTTAAATGTATCTAATACACCTGAATTAATAAAATTCACCATTTCAACATTTGATAAATTTTCTAAATCAATTCTTGAAAGGAAATCTTCTAACGATTTAAATTTTCCATTCTCTTTCCTATTTTTTACAATTGTATTTCCAACTTCTTTATTTAATTTATTAATAAAATCAAATCCTAAATAATATTTATTGCTTAAAAATATAACACCATTACTTGAAATATTAATATCTGGATTTACTACATCAATATTTAATTTATATAATTCTTTATAAATATTATTGAACTTTTGACTTGGTAAGCTAGTCTTATTTAGACTCACTTGATAAAATTCTTCTTTGTAATTAGCTTTATAATAAGCTAAAGCATAAGAAATAAATGAATAAGCTACTGCATGAGATTTATTAAAGCCATAATTTGCAAATTCTTGAATTAAATCGAATATTTTATTAGCATCTAATTCACTGATATTGTTTTTAATACAGCCATTTATAAATTCATCTTTTAAAAGGTGCATTTTTAAAGAATCCTTTTTAGAAACAGCTTTTCTAAATTGGTCAGCTTTTGAAGCATCAAATAAAGCGAGTTTTTTAGCAATTTCAATAATTTGCTCTTGATAAATTAATATTCCATATGTGGATTTTAATATTTCATCTAAACTTTTATTAAATGATTTATATTCAACATGTTGATTTTTTCTTTTAGCAAAAATAGGAACATTTTTAATTGGACCAGGTCTATTTAATGCTAAAACTAATGCTAGATCATTAATAGAATTAACTTTTATTTGTTCTAATATATTCTTAGCAGAAAAAGAATCTAATTGAAATATATCTACTACATCTAATCTATTTAACACTTCATATGTTTTCTTATCTTCTAAATTTAAATAAGGATCTTCTAACTTCTTTGAATGAGAGATTATTAAATTTTCAATATCATGTAAAAAAGTTAAATTAGATAATCCTAAAACATCTAATTTTAAAAATCCCATTTCTTCTAAAGTTTCAAATTCATATAAACAAGTGTTAATATTTCCATTATTTAGTGGTACTAAATTAGATAAATTATCTTTTGAAACAATTACTCCACTAGCGTGAATTGAAGTTGTTAAAGGATATTCCATTATTAATTTTGCTTTATTTATGATATCTAAATAATAGCTATCTTCACATAATTTTCTAAATCTATTATTAGTTTTTATTTCTTCTTCAAAAGTTTTACATTTTTTAGATATAGTATTGCTAATTAAATCTATTCTTTTAGAAGGAATATTATTAAATACCATACCTATTCTTCTAATTGCTGCTTTCATTTGTAAATTAGAAAATGTCAAAATGAGTCCAACTTTTGTTTGACCATATTTATTTTTCAAATAATTAATTACTTCATCACGTTTAGTATCTTCAATATCAACATCAATATCAGGCATTCCTTTTCTAAGTGGATTTAAAAAACGTTCAAAATAAAGATTATATTTAATTGGATCAATCAAAGTGATATTTAAACAAAACGCAACTAAACATCCACAAGCCGATCCTCTTCCTGGGCCAATCTTAACTCCGTTATTTCTAAAATAATTCACATAATCTCCTACTATTAAAAAGTAGTCATTAAAGTGCATTTTATCGATGATTTCTAATTCGTAATTTAATCTATCTAAATATTTAGAATCTGGATTTTCTCCTATTTTTTGTTTTAACCCATTAAAAGCTAACTTATGTAATTCTTCTTTAGAATCTATATTTTCAAATTCTAATAATCCACCTCTTTTTTGAATAAATTTGAAATCAATTTTATTTACTAAGGTTTCAATGTTTTTTATTTCATCTTCTAAATATATTTTTTCTACAACATTTTTTGTTAACAAAAAATAAGGGCCAGGATTTTGTAAATCTTCATCTTCTAAATTAGTTTTATTATTAATCGCTTCAAGTATTTTAAAAGACTTATATCCATCTTTATTATCTAAGTATTTAATCTTTGGAAATGCAATCGATAAATAAGAATGATTCTTAATAAAATCTCTTAATACATCTATTAAAATAGAATCTAATTCAGAATATATTTCTATTCCAAAATAAAATTCTTCATATATTTGACTTAATTTTAAAAAGGTTTGAACATTGCTATTTAAAAAATCAATGTTTTTAAAATTATCATCTTCAGTTTTTAAAATACATGCTAATCCATCTTTATATTTATTTAAATCATCAAAAACATAATTATCTTTTTGTAAATTATATAATTTAATTAAATTCAAATAACCTGTTTCATTTAGGATTACTAAATCAACATAAAATGAATAATCATTTACTTTCAAAGGAAAGATAGTTGAAAAAATAGGCTTTAAAGATGAATTTTTAAAAGCGTTATTTAAATATGGAAAAGCCATTAAATTCTTAAAATCACTTATTCCACCGCCTTTATATCCAAGTTTTTCTAACCTACAACAATACTCATCTAATTTAATAGATGATTTACCAATATCATAACAAGAGATAGTTTGAAGTTGATAAAATTCCATCCTTCCTCCTTTAATAATAATTATACAATATTAAATAGAATTACATTTAGTTTATTTATCAAACTAGATTCTAGATATTAAACTTGTTCAAATAAAAGTACATCTAGCTGTAATTCAATTTTTAAAATTATAGGTTTTCAATGTGTCTACTTTTAGGTTACCACTTCATTACCACTTCAAAGTCAAAAATACAAAATAGCAAAAAAGTGTGATTTTATGTCTAAAACTATAGCAAAAAAGTGTGATTTGCATTTGAAAAGTATAGCAAAAAAGTGTAATAATTATAAAGAGGTAAAAAATGTTAAAAAGAAAAATTGATAATTATCTAAAAAATTGGAAAAAAAATCCTGATAGAAATCCTTTAATTATATATGGTGCTAGACAAATTGGAAAAACTACATCTATAAAGAACTTTGGTAAAACTTATCATCAATTTATAGAAATCAATTTTATTGAGCATCCTGAATATAAATCGGTGTTTTCTTCTTTTGATGTAGATCAAATTATTAAAAGATTATCTTTTTTAAATCCTGATTTTGTTTTTGAACCACATAACACATTAATATTATTTGATGAAATACAAGATTTTATGGAGGCTACTACATCTTTAAAATTCTTTAAATTAGATGGTAAATATGATGTAATATGCACTGGTTCAGCCTTAGGAGTTTCTACTAGTCATATTTCAAGTGTCTCAGTCGGATTTAAAGAAGAATATTATATGTTTCCTTTAGATTTTGAAGAATTTTTATGGAATTTAGGATATGACAATTCTTTAATAGACTTTCTTTTAGATTCAATTGTAAAACAAGTCCTATTAAATGATTTATATTTTAATAAATTAAATGAATTATACATGGATTTTATAGTATTAGGTGGTTATCCTAAAATCATAAATACTTATATTGAAAACAATAATAATTTTTCTAATATTTTAAAACTACAAAAAGAGCTTTATAACGATTATATTGATGATATTTCTAAATATTTAGAAAAAATAGATGCTATACGTGCTCAAAAAGTCTTTAAATCTATTACAAGTCAACTTGCTAAAGATAATCACAAATTTCAATTTTCCAAATTATCTCATGGTGCTAGATTTAATGAATATTTTGGAGTATGTGAATGGCTAAAAAATTCAGGCAGTGTTATTATTGCAAATAATTGTAAGCTAATGCTTCCTTTAAAAGGAAATGAAGAAATAGATAACTTTAGAATGTATTATGCCGATACTTCTCTTTTAATTGCTTCTTTAGATGATGAAGCTCAAATTGATTTAAGAGTAAATAAAAATATCAATATGTATAAAGGGGCAATTTTTGAATCGATAATAGCAAGTGAATTAAATAAACAAGGATATGATTTATATTTTTACCGCAGTCAAGATTCGAAAATCGAATTAGATTTTATCATTAGATATAAAGATGAAATATTACCAATAGAAGTAAAAGCTAGAACTGGAAGAGCTATTTCATTAAATACAGTTATTAAAAATGACAATAGTTTAATTACTCATGGTATAAAATTTGCAAATCAAAATATTGGATACTCTAATAATATATTAACTCTTCCCCTATTTACAGCTTTTTTATTAAAAAGATACTTAGATAAAATTAGATAATATAATTTTCTTTCTTTTATAACTTTTCAAGTGAGTTTCCTAGCTGTTTTTATACATTTTTTCAATTTTTTCTTGTATATTTGACTTAAAAAAAGTATAATTAATAAGCTGTGTTATAGGCAAGCTCAATGAAAGGGGTGATTACTTAATGCCAAAGACTGTCGTACACGATAATGAGACTTTTGATGAAGCTCTCCGTCGTTTCAAAAGACAAGTTAACAAGTCTGGTGTTCTTACCGATTCTAAAAAACACGATGCTTTCTACAAGAAATCATTAAAACGTAAGATGAAGAGTGAACAAGCAAGACGTAACGCCCATCGTTAATTAATTGAGTTAGCATTGCTAGCTCTTTTTATTTTCTTGTTTATTTTTATCTAAATTGATAAAATAATTGTGTTAATTTTTACTCACTTAAGGAGATTAATATGGAAGATAAACAAATATTAGAAAAATTAAATGAAATAGTTAGAAAGAAAGTCGCTTCAGGAGATATCAATTTAGATTCTCGTTTAACTGATTTAGGTTTAGATTCTCTTGATAAAGCTGAAATCTTAATCGATATTGAAGAAACATTTGGATTTGAATTTTCCGAAGAAGAAATGGAAAAGATTCAAACTGTTAATGATTTAGTCACTTATATCAAACAAAAATCCAACTAATTAATTTAATTTATTAAGTCTATCTAGCTTAGATAGGCTTTTTTTCTTGCTTTTTAATTATATATATTAGAGAATATTAACGCACGGTACTTTTATAGACTGTAGCGAAAGGAAATATTTAAATGATCATCTGTTTAGATTTAGGTAACACCAACATTGATGTAGGGGTATATCTAGAAACTAGAAAGTTAGTTTGTCATTTTAAACTTCATACAGATAATTACAAATCTGAATCTGAATATTTAAATTTGATAGACTCATTTCTAAGTTACAACAAAATTAGTAAAGATGAGATTAAAGGAAGTATTATTTCTAGTGTTGTTCCTAATTTAACAAAAAAGTTAATTTGGGCAATTGAACATCTAACTAATACTAAATGCTTATTAGTCTCAAAAAACTTGAAGTCTGGATTAAAGATTCAAATTGATAATCCAAATGAATTAGGAAGCGATTTACTTTGTGACGCTTTATCTAGTTACAACAATTATAAAAATAACTGTATTATTGTCGATTTAGGTACAGTTTCTAAAATATTATTCGTATCGGAAAATAAAGAATATAAAGGCGGAATATTATTCCCTGGAATTCAACTTCAAAAAGAATCCCTTTTTAAAAATGCCGCTATGTTATATGACACAGAATTTAATTTCTATGATTCTTTAATTTGCAAGAGCACTTCATCAGCTATATCAAATGGCATATTATATGAAGTCTTATATACAATTAAAGGTTACACCCATCAAATTGAAAAGCAATTTGATAAACCAGTAACAAAAATCTTAACTGGTGGAGATAGTTATATATTTAAAGATAAATTAGAAGGGTTTATCTACAATAAATATCTCACATTAGAAGGATTATTTGATTTATATATGAAAAACAATTAAGAAAGGAAATTAAAATTATGAATAAAAGAAATAACATTATTAAAACTATTACAACATTAGCAATATTAATTGCAATTATCATTGTCTTCTCATTTATGTCAGTAAATATAGGTGGTGGATTTGTCATCACCTTAATTGGTGTCCCTGTTGCTATTATCGCCACTTTATATGGTCCTTATGTTGGTGCAATTGCAGGATTTGTTTGGGGCACAATTAGTTTAATTCAAGGTGTAACTGGTTATGATGCTTCTGGTCCTATCTTAATGGCTTATTCCCCATTTGGATTAGTCTTCACCTGTTATGTTCCTAGAATATTATGTGGTGGATTAACTGGTTTAGTCGCCTCATTAAATAAGATCTGGGATAAAAAAGGTTATGTTACTAGCATTGTTTCTGCAATATTAGTTCCTGTATTAAATACATCATTATTCTTATCTTGCTATTTAGGATTCTTCTTAAGTAACGATGCAGTTAATAATTTCTTACAATCAACAGCTACTAAATACAACTTTGATCCAAATAACCTCTTCTTATTTTTAGTCTTTGGATTCGGTTTAAATTTCTTATTAGAATTATGTGTAAATATAGTAGTAGATATTCCTTGCTCAGCTTACTTATTAAAAGCTAAAGAAAAAATGAATATGTCTTTACCATATTTAGACTTCCAATTTAAGAAAAAAGAAAATCAAGTAGAAGAAAATTCAAATATTTAATTAATTAAAAGACAAATTAGTATTTATAACATATAATAATGATTGATAAATGAAAGGAAATTAAAATGAAATTATTTATCATATCAGATATACATGGCTCATATGCTCAAGCTAAAAAAGCAATTGACGCATTTAATTCAACAAATTCAGATAAATTAATAGTCTTAGGAGATTTGTATTACCACGGCCCTAGAAACAAGCTTCCTGAAGGTTATAACCCAATGGAAGTAAGCAAATTATTAAATGAATATAAAGATAAAATAATCGCTATAAAAGGCAACTGTGATGCTGAAGTAGATGAATACATCTCTCAATTTAAATTCTATCCTACATATACATTAGAATTTAATAATAAGAAATTCTTATTCGCCCATGGTCATCACCCATTTGAAAACGAAGATCAATATGATGTTATATTTTCTGGACACACTCATATAAAACAAAATGAAAAGATAGGAAATACACTTCATATTAATCCAGGTTCTATCTCTCTTCCAAAAGCTAACAATTCATCTAATTATGTCATTGTAGAAAATAACATTATTACCTTCTATGATATAAATACTTCTAAATTAGTCGATAAAGTAGAATTCTAAATATTGTTAAAAGTACTCATCAAAATTGAATGAGTACTTTTTAAATTCAAAAAAAGTCGTTCAAAAAAAGACTACTAAGTCAATTCTTAGTAGCCTTAATTATTTATTTAGATAAATCTTCGTCTAAGCTATCAAAGACTGAATCTTGAGATTCTTCTTTAACTTCTTGAGTTGAATCTTCTTCATCTTCAAATGGCTTTTCAAACTTTTCATCTGATTCAGATGTATCACCATAGAATCCAGTACCAGCAGGAATAAGTTTACCGATCATAACATTTTCCTTTAAGCCATGTAATCTATCGACTTTACCTTTAACAGCAGCATCGGTTAATACACGTGTGGTTTCTTGGAATGAAGCGGATGATAAGAATGAATTTGTATCCAAAGCAGCCTTTGTAATACCTAAGACAATTGGACGACCAACTGCAGGACGCTTACCTTGTAATAAGACTTCATTATTAGCCTTTGTAAAGTCAACAATATCAACTCTTGTACCAGGTAATAATGTTGTATCTCCTGATTCAACAACAAGCATCTTTCTAAGCATTTGTTTAGCGATAACTTCAACGTGTTTATCAGAAATACCAATACCTTGAGATTTATAAACCTTTTCAACTTCTTCAAGTAAGTATGTTTCAACTTCACTAACTGAAGTAGCATCAAGTAACTTCTTAGGGTCAATAGCACCAGCTGTAAGTTTTTGACCAGCTTTAATTTGTTGACCAACACTTACAATAACATAAGCGTGAGCATTTGTTGTATAAGTCTTTGTTTCAAAGTCTTTAGTATTTTCATCAATAATAGCTTTATTTACAACGACAATATCGTAAATCTTCTTATCTTTATCGTGTTCTCTAATTTCAGAGATAATACCATCGATTTCAGAAATACAAGCTTCACCTTTAGGAGTTCTAGCTTCTAAGACTTCTTGAACTCTAGGTAAACCTTGAGTAATATCTTCTTCACCAGCAACACCACCAGAGTGGAAGTTCTTTAATGTTAACTGTGTACCAGGTTCACCAATTGATTGAGCAGCCATAATACCAACTGCATCACCAATTTCAACAAGTCTACCTGTAGCTAAGTTTCTACCATAACAGTGGATACATACACCATCTTTTGTTTCACAAGAGAATAATGTTCTAATTTCGACTTCTTTAATTCCAGCATCAACTATATTAGAAGCCATATCTTCACTAATCATTGTATTAGCACTAACAATAACTTCACCAGTTTTAGGATTAATTACATCATGAACTGTGTATCTACCAACAAGTCTGTCTTTTAATTTGACAACTGCAGAAGGTTTTTGATTTTTTGCTTCATCATCAGCTCTTGCTTCTCTATTCATGATATCTCTTACGATAATACCATGGTCGCAGCCACAATCTTCTTCTCTAACGATAACATCGTGAGATACATCGATTAATCTTCTTGTTAAATAACCAGAGTCAGCTGTCTTTAAAGCTGTATCAGCACCAGTTTTTCTAGCACCATGAGTTGCAATAAAGAATTCTGAAACGGATAAACCTTCTGAATAGCAAGACTTAATAGGAATTTCAATTGAAGAACCATCAGGTCTAGCCATTAAGCCTTTAATACCAATTAATTGAACAAAGTTTGTTAACTTACCTCTAGCACCAGAAGCTGACATAATGAAAACTGGGTTTCTTTGTTCTTTTGCAATTAACTGTCTAACTCTTTCAGTAACTTGATTTGTGACATCAATCCAAGCCTTAACGACTTTGTCATATCTTTCAGATTCATCAAGTTCACCTTCATCAGCTTGTTCTCTCCATTTGATGATTTGCTTTTCTGTCTTTTCATAGAGTTCTTGTTTATCATCTAAAGGAGAAGGAGTACCATCAGAAGTAGAAGCAGAGATATCACTTAAAGCGACTGTAATACCTGAAATTGTGGAGAATTCAAATCCTAAATTCTTCATCTTATCAAGGATTTCAGATGTCTTTTGAGCTTGATATCTATAGAATAATTCAGTGATAATATTTGTAATTTCACCTTTTGCAATAGGCATTGTTAATGGAGTATTAGCAATAGCTTCTTTGATATTTGTTCCATATGGGACAAAGAAAGGTGGTAAATAATTATCATCTAATTCATATTCAGGTTTTTTACCAGAATGGTCGAAATTTGTATCAGTAGCAGAATTGATATAAGGGAAATCTTCTGGATAAATTGAGTTGAAAATCAATTTACCAGGTGTTGTTAATAAATATGCTTTCTTCATTGCTGAATTGAAATATGACTTATTAACTTCACTTGCTCTAATAGCAATTCTAGATTGTAAATGAATGAGGTGGTTATTATATGCTAACATGACTTCGTTAATGTCTTTGAAGACTTTACCTTCACATTTTGCATATAATTCATATTTTGAAGCTTCTTCTTCATCGTTAAATTGACGATAATATTTAGCTTGGGCTAACATACCATTAGCATCATTTTCCATGGTGATATAGTAGTTACCAAGTAACATATCTTGAGAAGGAATACAAATAGGTTTACCATCTTTTGGACCTAAAATGTTGTGGTTAGCAATCATTAAATCGATTGCTTCTTGTTGTGCCTTTTTGGATAAAGGTACATGGACAGCCATCTGGTCACCATCAAAGTCAGCGTTAAAGCCTGTACAAACTAATGGATGTAATCTAATAGCTCTACCTTCAACTAATATAGGTCTAAAGGCTTGAATACCAAGTCTATGTAATGTAGGAGCACGGTTTAATAAAACTGGGTGATCCTTAATGATAACTTCAACAGCGGATAAAACCTTACTATCTAAATTATCAATCATATTATCAGCAGCTTTTCTTGTTGTAGCTACTTTATCAGCCATTAACTTACCAGCAATAAATGGTCTAAATAAGTTAATTGCCATTTCTCTAGGAATACCACATTGATCCATATTTAAGAAAGGACCAACAGCGATAACAGAACGTCCTGAATAGTCAACACGTTTACCAAGTAAGTTTTGTCTAAATCTACCTTGTTTACCTTTTAATTGGCTAGAAAGTGATTTTAAGGCTCTATTACCTGCACCAGTGACAGCTTTTGATCTTCTACCATTATCAATTAAAGCATCGACAGCTTCTTGAAGCATACGTCTTTCGTTAATTGTAATAATTTGAGGAGCTTTTTGATCGATAAATCTTTTTAATCTTGAGTTTCTACCGATAACTCTTCTATATAAATCATTTAAATCAGAAGCAGCATATCTACCACCATCAAGAGGTAACATAGGTCTTAAATCAGGTGGCATAACAGGTAAAATTGTTAATACCATCCAGCTAGGATCATTGTGAGACTTTAAGAAAGCATCAATTAATTCTAATCTTTTTAAGAGCTTAATTCTCTTTTGGTTCTTAGGTGAATTTGTATTCTTTAATTCTTTTTGAATTGAATCAAATTCTTTTTCTAAATCTACTTCTTTTAATAATTTTTGAATAGCAGAAGCACCCCAATCAAATTCAGCACCAGTTATAACATGGATAAAATCAGATACTGACTTGAAATCAACAGGAATTTCATTATTAGAAACATTGTTAAGATGAATCTTAGCATTTTCTAAGTCGTTACCTTCAACAGCATTAGAATCGATTAAATCTTGTAAGATATTCTTAAATGTTTCTCTTGCGCCTCTTTCGTCTAAAACTTGGCACTTTTCAAGATATTTTGAAGTACCTTGGTTTAAAACGATGTGAGAGACATAATAAACGACTTCTTCAATTTGTTTAGGAGGAACATCAAGTAAAACGGATATTCTAGATGGTGTTCCTTTTAAATACCAAATATGAGTACAAGGAGAGCAGAGTTTAATATGACCCATTCTCTCTCTTCTAACAGCCTTTGTTGTAACTTCAACACCGCACTTTTCACAAACTATACCAGCTGATTTAGGTTTCTTATATTTTCCACAATAACATTGATAATCCTTTGTAGGACCAAAAATCTTTTCGCAGAATAAACCATCTGGTTCAGGTTTTTGAGTACGATAGTTAATAGTTTCAGCGTTTTTAACTTCGCCTTTAGACCATTCTAAGATCTTTTCAGGGGAAGCGAGTTTAACTTGAATAGCAGTTAATTTATTTAATTCAAATAACATTATAATTTTCCCCTTTCTTAGTCAATCTTATCAAAGTCGTCGCCAAGATCGCCTTCATGAATTTCTTCAGGAGCAAATTCTTCTTCATCGACAGCTTCTTCTTCGACATCTTGTTTATTTTCTTCAGATTCACCCATTGTGTAAATCTTACGTTTAATTGATTTACCTAACATTACAGATTGAGAAGTTAAGTTAGAAATATCAACTTCTTTTTCATTGCCGGAGTTATCCTTAGCAAATAATTTAACATCGATAGCCAAAGATTGTAATTCCTTAATCAAAACTCTAAATGATTCAGGCATATTAGGTTTAGGAATAGGTTTATTCTTTAAGATAGCTTCATAACATTGGTTACGACCGACCATATCATCAGATTTAATAGTGAGCATTTCTTGTAAGACATGAGAAGCACCATAAGCTTCAAGTGCCCAAACTTCCATTTCACCAAATCTCTGACCACCATTTTGTGCTTTACCACCTAAAGGTTGTTGTGTAACTAAAGAATAAGGTCCAACTGATCTTGCATGTAATTTATCGTCAACCATGTGGATTAACTTAATCATGTACATGACACCGACATTGACTCTTGAGTCAAATCTTTCGCCAGTTTCACCTGAATAAAGAATAGTCTTTCCATCTTTATCCATACCAGCAGCTTCCATCATCTTATGTAATTCTTCATTAGAAATACCATCGAAAACAGGAGTAGATACTTTTAATCCGCCAAGTTTTTTACAAGCCATACCTAAATGGACTTCCAAAATCTGACCGATGTTCATTCTTGAAGGAACACCTAATGGATTTAATAAAATATCAACTGGGGTACCATCAGGTAAGAAAGGCATATCTTCTTCTCTAACAATTCTAGAGATAACACCCTTATTACCATGTCTACCAGACATCTTATCACCTTCAGAAATCTTACGTTTTTGAATAATATAGACTTTGATTGTTTCTAAGACGTTAGGTTTTAATTCATCACCATTTTCTCTTGAGAAGTATTTGACATCTAAGACAACACCTCCACCACCATGAGGGACTCTAAAGGAAGTATCCTTTTGATCCTTAGTCTTTGATAAGAAAATAGTTTGTAATAATTTTTCTTCAGGAGATAAATCAGATTCACCCTTAGGAGATGTTTTACCAACTAAGATATCACCTTCTTTAACTTCTGAACCGATTGTAATAACACCTCTTGAGTCAAGATGAGCTTTCATCTTATCAGAGATATTAGGAATATCAGCAGTAAATAATTCTTTACCATTCTTTGTCTTTCTTCTATCAACAGAATATTCAACAATATGTAAAGTTGTATAGACATCTTCCTTTACTAATCTTTTTGACATGATAACAGCATCTTCATAGTTGTAACCATGCCATGTTGTAAAGGCAATAACTACGTTTTGACCTAAAGCGAGATCACCATTTTCCATAGCTGGACCATCAGCAATAACATCGCCTTTTTTAACTTGTTGTCCTACTTTAACAATAGGGGTTTGATTGATACAAGTTGATTGGTTAGACATCATAAATTTCTTTAAGATGTATGTGTGTTTATGTTGTTGTAATCCTTCTAAGACTTCAATGCGTTTAGCATCGACATAGCTAACTACACCATCAGCTTTAGCAACAACTGCACAACCTGAGTCAGCAGCAACTTTGTGTTCTAATCCTGTTCCAACAAAAGGAGCATGAGGTCTAAGTAATGGTAAGGCTTGTCTTTGCATGTTACCACCCATTTGAGCACGGGTAGAGTCATCGTTTTGTAAGAAAGGAATACATGCAGAAGAAACGGAAACAATTTGTTTTGGAGAAACATCGATATAATCGACATCACTTGCATTAGCCATAATTGTTTCACCATATTGTCTAGCTAAAACTCTTTCATCGATAATCTTGTTATCTTTATCAAGGTTGACATTAGCTTGAGCAATAATGTGATATTTTTCATCTTCAGCAGATAAATAATCTGTTTGATTTGAGACTACACTATTAGAGACTCTTCTATAAGGAGTTTCAATAAAGCCGTATTTATTAATCTTAGCATAGCAAGCTAAGTTAGAAATTAAACCGATGTTTTGACCTTCAGGTGTTTCAATAGGACAAATTCTACCATAGTGAGAATAGTGAACATCTCTAACTTCAAATGATGCTCTATCTCTAGTTAAACCACCAGGACCTAAAGCGGAAATTCTTCTCTTATTAGCTATTTCTGATAATGGGTTAATTTGGTCCATTAATTGAGAAAGTTTAGAATCGTTGAAGAATTCTTTAATAGCACTTGTTAAAGGCTTAATGTTAATTAATTGAGAAGGAGTGACATTTTCTTTATCTTTAGAAACTGACATTTTATCAGCGATGTTTCTTTCCATTCTTGATAAACCAGTTCTAAATTGATTTTGAATTAATTCACCGACACTTCTAATTCTTCTATTTCCTAAATGATCGATATCATCAGGAGTACCAACACCATTGATTAAATTTAATAAATAAGAGAAACAAGCGATAATATCACTTGAAGTTACAAATTCTTCAGTTGTATTTAAGTTGTTACCAACTACTTTATAAACTTTAGAATGATCTTCTTTATCAAATACATTAACGATATTGACAATATTATGTGTATCTAAATCTTGATTGATTGGGAATTCATATTGATGAGCACCTTTTTCAAAGAACTTATCAGCTTTTAATTGATCAATCTTATCTTTTGTTAATTCTGTTCCAGTTTCAAAAACAATTTCACCTGTAGCAGAGACTAAATCTTCAGCAATAACATTATTTAATAGTCTATCGTAAATTCCTAATTTATTATTTACTTTAAATCTACCAGCAGGACCTAAATCATAAGAACGATGTTCAAAAAATCTAGCTCTAATTTGTCTAGCAACATCGCTATCATCGATAGGTTCACCAGGTCTTAATTTGTTATAAATAACTTTTAAGGCGTCAATAGAGACGTTTTTAACTGCAGGGTTTACTTGAGTCTTTTTAACTGTATTTTCTAACATTTGGTTGTTTTCTACACCAAATAAGTCAAAAATATCAGCATCGTTTACTAAACCTAAAGCTCTTAATAAAACAACAGCAGAAACTTTCTTTTGCTTATCAATTCTTACATAGATTAAACCTTTAGGATCAGTAAAGAATTCTAACCAAGTACCTCTTTGAGGGATAATATCTGCACCATAAATGTAACTAGCTGTAGCAGTTAATTCTTCTTTGTGCATATATGCACCAGCAGATCTAACAATTTGTGATTCAACAACTTTTTCAACACCATTGATAATAAAAGTACCAGAATCTGTCATGATTGGGAAATCGCCCATAAAGATATCTTCATCAATACTATTACCATCTCTTTTTAATCTCATAGTGACAAAAAGAGGTTTTGAGAAGGTGGAATCACCATCTTTACATTGGAAATAATCTTTCTTTGGTTCTTCAAAATAAGACTTTACAAAAGATAATTCCATTGTTCCATCAGTATTAGTGATAGGAAAAAAATCTTCCAATACTTCATTAATACCAGTGTTAATTAACCAACTGAAAGAATCAGTTTGAATTTCACAAAGGTAAGGTAAAGGAAGTTGACCAGAAATTTTAGAGAAATCAGCACGATTATTTTCTAAATAATGGATATCATTTCTATTAAATATTTCTTCGAATGTTTTCATTTAAATTCTCCATTTACTAAAGCCATAGACAATTCTAAGATCGTTTATTAACTTGCTTAATTAACACATACATAACTAAGCAAAGCAATAACTATTTATTATAAAAAATAACGGCTATTAAATTATCTTTATAATAACAAATTGTCTCTTAGGGTAGTATAACCCTAAGAGTACAATCCAATCTTAGTAAGATAAATTATTACTTAACTTCGACTTCAGCGCCAGCTTCAGTAAGTTGTTTTTGATAATCAGCAGCTTCAGCAGGTGAGATCTTTTCTTTGATTGCAACAGGAGCAGAGTCTACTAATTTCTTTGCATCCATTAATCCTAAACCAGTGATAGCTTGGACAACTTTGATGACCTTAACTTTGGAAGCACCAGCAGACTTTAACATGACTGAGACTTCACTAGGTGCAGCATCAGCAGCTTCAGCACTTGCAGCAGGAGCAGCAACAGCAGCAGCAGCGGTAACACCGAATTCAGCTTCGATAGCTTTAACTAAATCCATAACTTCAACTATGGACATTTCTTTTAAAGAAGAGATGATTTCTTCATTTGATAATTTTGCCATTTTTAATTTCCTCCATTTATATATTTGGCTTGTTTAATTTTTAAAATTTATAGACGAATATTATTGTTGTTTTTCAGCAACAGCCTTACATGCACATGCAAATTGTACGACTGGAGCTTGTAAAGCAGCAAGTAACATTGAAATAACATTTTCTTTTGTTCCAGCATGAGCTAAAGAGATTGTCTTTGCAGCATCGCAGAATGTTCCTTCAATGATAGCACCTTTAATTTCCATTTCTTTGTGTTTTTTAACAAAGTCAGCTAATGTAGGTAAGATGCTAGTAGCATTTTCACTTGTTAAAAGAGCGTTAGGGCCTTTTAATAATGGTTCAAGTTTTTCAAAATGTTCTGCTTCAAAAGCTCTTTTGATAAGAGTGTTTTTAGCAACTTCCATTTTACCATTATTCTTTTTAAGTCCACCTCTTAATTCGTTGATGTCAGAAACTGTTAAATTGTGATAAGTAACAATAACTGCACACTTAGCGTTAACTAATTCAGAATTAAGTCTTTCAACTTGTTTTTTCTTTTCTTCAAGAATAGCTTGGTTCATTGTATTACACCTCCTTCTAGTAAATAATTATTTGCAACAATATTCCATAATCACTTATTAGTAAGTGTTGATTTTAAGTTTAGTCAAATCGTATATTTCCCTAATCAACATTATTAAGCGTTAGCCGTTGACGTCTATGGTAATATTGATTGCCACAAAATTGATATATAAGTTATTAAATTAAGCAACTAAAGCTAATTTAATAGCAGGACCCATAGTTGTGTGAATAACTACAGTATTGATATATGTACCTTTAACTGTGCTAGGTTTGATTCTAACGATTGTGTCAATAACTGTTTGTAAGTTTGCAGCAATCTTATCAGCATCAAAACTAACTTTAGCAATTGATAAATGTAAATTACCATCTTTATCAACTCTATATGCTAATTTACCATTTTTAATTTCTTTAACAGCAGTAGCGATATCAGGAGAGACTGTACCAGATTTAGGGTTAGGCATTAAACCTTTAGGACCTAAAACTCTACCCATACGGCCTAATTGACCCATCATATCAGGTGTAGCGACGATTACATCAAAGTCAAACCAGTTTTCTTTTTGAATCTTTTCTAATAATTCGGCACCACCAGCATAATCAGCTCCAGCAGCTTTAGCTTCTTCAACTTTACTTGTGATAGCTAAGACTTTCTTTGTCTTACCATTACCATAAGGTAAAGTGATTGTTCCTCTTAATTGTTGATCTGGTTGTTTTGTATCAAGATTTAAATTGAATGATACTTCAACTGTAGAATCAAACTTTGTTGTGCTAGTCTTTTTAACTAATTCACTAGCTTCTTTAACTGTGTATAATTTGCCCTTTTCAACATTTGCTAAGGCAGCAGCATATTTTTTAGATAACTTTTTCATTCTAATTATTCTCCTTAGTCAACAATTTTGACACCCATTGATTTGCAGGTACCTTCAACGCTTCTAATAGCAGCTTCTAAGGAATCTACAACAAGATCAGGCATTTTGTATTCAGCGATCTTTTTGACTTCTTCTTTTGAGATTTGGCCAGCAACAGCTGATTTATCTTTTGCGCCTTTTTCAATGTTAGCAGCTTTCTTAATTAAGAAAGTAACAGGAGCGGTCTTTAAGACAATGTCGAAAGACTTATCTTCATAAATAGTTAAAATGCAAGGTACTAAGTCACCTTTACGATCAGAAGACATAGCATTGAATTTCATACAGAATTTACCGCCAATACCGTATGGACCAAGTTTCTGACCTAATTTAGCAGGGCTAGCTTCCCCACCCATAGCTTCGATTTTCATCGTTCTAAGAATCTTTTTCACGTGATAACCTCCTTTATTTATATTTTGTATCCGTGCGTGGTCTAATGAGTTTAATCTCTCCCACGACCTAGTTCTATACACACCTAAAAAGGGCGTAGTAGTCCTAAGCAACATATATATTATCATTACTAAGATAAAACTTGCAAGAGTTTTTTAACCGATATTTAAAATATTTTATTACACTTAATTAAAATTGTAAATACCTGAAAATTCTTATAAAATTCAGTTAAATAATCGTATTTTAAAATTCTTTATTACTTTCTTTTAGGAAGAAGGCTTTCTATATAAGTTTTAACCTTACTGTATATTTCTTCAAAAGGAATTTTATCTTCATTCCCTCTATATCTAAATTTATCATATGCATGTAATAATTCTTCTTTTCTATTTAAGAACGCATCAAAATCATTTAGCTCTCTGTCGTTATTTTTTAACGTTTTTAAAATTTCACTTTTATCTAATGTAAAAACTTTAGAAATATAATAAAGATCAACTAAATCTTTTATTCTTCTAAATATTTTATCTGATGAAAGCACTAATATTTTATCAGTAATTATTTGTATAGGTGTGACACCACAAAAACTAATATTTTCAATACTGTAAATTTTGGTTTTACAAGCTATTTTATTAACATCTATATCCATTGTGAATAATAATTCATCATTCTCTTAATCAAATATTTCAAATCCTGCTGATTTTCCTTTTGCATACATCCTATATATTTGTACCCTTAAATTAATTTCATGTTTCAAAAATGCCTTTTAAATAGATTCAACCATTTGTTGTCCACTTGGTGGATTTTTAGTAAACCAATTTGCATCAATATCTAAAGTATGTCTTATTTCTTGATTATATCCTGCTTCAACTAAACACGCTTTTAAAACCATTGAGTCCTTAAAACTAATTGGTATTCCACTATCATAAATTGCTTTCATAACTTCATACATTAATTTTTCTTGTATAGAAAGATTTATCATACAATTATCCTAGCTTTCATAATATTGCTTTGCATCATTTAAAAGTTTTTGAAACTTCACTTGATACTTAGGTTCAATAAACAAATCATTTATATTATTTTCATTAGAACAACAATATTTATTTATAGCTTCTATTATTCCTTGCATATCTAAAATTGATTCATTTGCTAAAGCATCTAAAATAGTTCTATTAAAATTTGTGTATTTAAGTCCATTTTTTTCTTCTACATAATTAGAACTAATTTGATTAGATAATACTACCACTCCATTAAATCTAGTAAGTGAATCATTTCCATATAAATAAATTATGTCTTCTTCATTTCTTCCTAAGAAATTTCCTTGGCACATTAAGGCTTCATCTAAAGCAAAAACAATTGGTTCTTTAACACAATTATTGATAGCTTTAAGCCAGGAAATCGTTCCTATAAAATCGCTGCGTTTAGGCAAATTCAATTTTGAAGAATCAAATTTAGGTAAAATAATAGTCTTTCTATTTATTAAATCTTCTTGAATTTTATATTCCAACAATTTCAAAACATATTCTGGTGGTTTGCGTATACCATTTTCCCAATTTTGAATAGTACGAAAAGGAATATCATATCTATTAGCAAATTCTTTTTGAGTATATCCTAATTTTTTGCGCATCTCATAAATATCCATAAATGTTTCCTCACATTTATATAATGCACCCATTGAGTGTTTGTTAACAAGATGTCAGCTTTCTTATATCTTAAATAATTTTTTCTACTTCAATTTAAACTCTTTATTTTCTAAACTAGCTTGCTTCTTTTGTTCTTGACCATCTAAATATTCTAAATAACATGAATAAACATCTTCATTTTTAGAATCCACAACATAAATATTAAAAACATATTCACTTAAATATTGATTAGTCTTTGTTAAAAACATCATTCCAATAGAAACAAATAAAGGAATTAAAAATGAAACTACATCCACAATATAGAAAATAACAAAATCAAACAAAGCTTTTAATAAATATCTAATTAAGCTAATATTAAAAGCATCTACTCCAATATAAGAAATATTAAATAACTTCATTCCTAAAGTTTGTCTACCTCTTTTAAAACAAGATATTGGTAAAATAACTTTATAAATAATATAAGAAATAAATAAACAAATATAAGCTGAAATAATTTGAGAAACAGAAATTAATCTAGTGCAGTTAGCATAACTGACATTATTAAATAAATACCCTTTAGAATAATCTTCAATTTCACTTTTATAAAATTCATAATAATCTTTAGGATTTAAATTAAATTCTTTAATAAGATTATCTTCTAAATAAAACATTTGATTTGAAGAAGAATCTTTCTTATTAAGACATCTTTGATAATATTGATTTTTAATTGAATCATCTTCAAAAAAAGTAGAATTATTATAAAAAGAAAGAATACTAGAAGATAAATAATTCTTTTTTTCTTCATAATTAGAAAAATCGGTGCTATCTACATAGTCAATAACATATGTTCCATTTTCTAAATACAATCCAGATTCTACTTTTAAATTATCTTGAGTCTTTATTAAATTAGAATACCCATCTACATTTTTTAAAACAAACATATTAACTAAAGAAAAGAAAACAAAACAAGTAAAAACTATCGTGAATAAATCCACAAACTTAGAAAAGAATCTTTTAACTATAGAGGCGTTATTATATTCAATCTCAATCTCGTTTTCCATCTTCTTTTTCCTCTTTTACTTGTACTTTAATAGGTTCAAATTCTTCTTTACTTTTAAACACAGTCTTTGTAATTAAATTAGAAATCAACAAATTAGATTTATTAATCCATAAGAATATTAAAGAAATAATATCTAACCCAGCTGAAAAGACAACAAATTGTAAAAACGATACACCATTAAATAAATAAGTAGCAGCTGCTAATTGATTAGCAAATATCAAGCACAATAAATTAGAAGAAAAATACATTATAAATCTTGAAATAATTAATCCAAACTTTTGAAAAGAAGATAATTCAAGTTCATCTTTACTAATTACTGCTAATTTAATAACTATATTTCCAATAGTTTCTTTCTTTTTATTCAATAAATAAATAACAACTTCAAAAAT
Source organism: uncultured Prevotella sp. (assembly GCA_963639175.1). Classification (GTDB taxonomy): domain Bacteria; phylum Bacillota_I; class Bacilli_A; order RFN20; family CAG-288; genus Scatoplasma. Next base: position 19,940 of record CAVHUN010000050.1, on the reverse strand, counting down.
AACAAATCCAAGAGTATAACTTAAGATATTACACACTAACAAACTAGATAAATACCCTTCATAATATTTAATAAAATTAGAATTGTATTCTTTTATATATGGACTATAACTAGCTTCAATTTGACTTACCCCATTTGAGCAAGCTTGATAATAACAAGTAGCAAACTCTTCATAAATAGAAGTGATGTTATCATCATCTCTTTCAATATAGTTCATTAAATTAACACATGTCTTTTTATTTAATATTTGATATCTAGATAACTTTTGATAAGAACTATTTAATTTTAAATATTCATCTTGATTTAAATTAGAATAAGAATCTTCTTCTATAAAATAAGAAGAAATCATATCTGATGAATAATTCAACATTTTAAAATAAAGATAATCTTCTTTTGATGAAGAATAATCTACTCCATCTACTTTATAATCATTTAAATCTTGATTATTAGATTTAAAATCTATAAAAAAGTAAGTTAAATTATCATTGTCTTTATTAAATAAAGTAGCAGAAATATCAATCTTTATAGGATCTTCATTAAAAACAGGATATTCTAAATCATATATAAAATAAGATGTCTTTACTAAACTAGTAATATATTTTTTACATGAAGTAGAAATATTAACTAGACTTTTAGATTCTTTATCATATTCTTGAATCTTAGTTGTAGCGACTATTTGATTTAAATTATCTCTACTTTCATACATTTTAGAAATATTTTCTTTTGTAGAAGGTAAGCAAATATTAATAGGTGAGAATAAACATACGTGCACCAAAAAAGTGATAATTAAAACAATGAAATAATCCATTAATGTGGCGTATATTATTTTACTTTTTTTAGCGATTAAATTATTTTTGTATTCAGATACTAATCTATTTTTTGACATAATTATTACTTTTTAAGTTTAACATATTTAATTTTCAAAAAATATAAAAAGGATGTTATTAACTTTTATAGTTTTTAACATCCTTTTGCTTATAACTTTATTTTGTTAAGTCAATTAATTCTTGACTTCTTTTTCTAAGCTTAACAGCTTTAATTAACTTAGTTGTTCCAATTACTGCAAAGATAGCACATACACTTAAACAAATTACGCATACGACAAATTCAACAGTAGCAGGAGAGAAAACTCTTTTCTTATATAGATTGTATTTAAATGAAAGTAATAAGAATAATAAACCAATAATTAACAATATTCCACCAGTCACTAAAAACACCATGCTAGTGTTTTTATCAGCATTAGCTTTATTGATGTTTTGATGACAATTTCTATGAATAAGATGTTTATCTTCACTAGATATACTTGAAAGTATAGCTTGTTGATCATCTTTAGAAGAATTGTCTAAATTGATTATTTCTTTATTACATTTAGGACAAACTTTTTGATCTTGATCAAGTTCTTGTCCACAATAGATACAATGTTTTTTCATAATATATAAGTTATAAGTTTTCTAATTTTGGTTTTAAAGTGTGTTAATTACTTAACTAATTTTTCGTAAGCGTTTTTAACAGCAGTATCAACGATAGATTCAATTGAATGAGTTTCATCAACTTTGGTGTTGAAAACTTCATCAAGCATACCACCAACAGCAGTTCTAGCATCGTTAGATAAACTAAATACATCTGATAAGAAATAAGAATCGTTAGCTGTATATGTTGTATTTAATTTGAAGACTTCACCAGAATAATGAGTGGTCTTTTCAGCAACTGTTGAAGAAGCAGTTAAGCTAGTTTCAGCTGCAGCAACTGTACTTGCAATTGTAGTATTAGCATATGAAGAAGTTCTTAATGGGAAATAAGAAGTCTTAACAGCTAAATTAGCAGAGTTTTCAGTATTTGTAACATACTTATAGAATTCCCATGAAGCTAAGTGTTGTTTATCGTTTACATCATCACTCTTTTTGAAGAATGTTAAAGAAGGTCCTTGAGAAACAACTTTAGCAGCTTTCTTTTCTGTAGGAGCTGTCATTGTATAGATACCTTCATCGATACTAGGAACAGCATTAAAAGAAGAGACAAATCCATCAGCAGCATAATATCTTGTACCAGCTGTAGAAGAGATAGACATAAAGATTGTACCTTTAGCTGACATATTAGAAGAATATTCATGATATCCTTTTGAAACGTTTGTTAAAGGAAGTTGATCTTGTGTGCAAATTAATCCTTCTTCATTCCATTCTTTTAATTGAGCTAATAATTTCTTTGCCTCAGGATTGTTGAATAAAATTTGTTTAGAAACAGTTTCACCAGAACCATCTGTATAAGGAATTCCCATATTCTTGAATAAGGAGATGATCATATTTTGAGTAGAATCCCAGCAGAATGGAACAGCTGTGAAATAGCCATTAGAATCTCTTTGATTTGCAAAGACTTCAGGGAAATCTTTTTTCATTTGTCTAGCGGTATTAATTAATTCAACCCAGTTTGTAGGAATTTCATATTTTACTTTACTAGCAGCAGCAACAGGAGCTGTATATGTGCTTGTAGATGTACCACATTCACCTGCACCAACTTTATCAAAGACTGATTGGTTAACAACTAATGTTTCACCAGATTTTGAGAAAGGCATAGATAAATATTTACCATTGTACATACCCTTTTCAAGAGTTAAATAAGATTGGTTGAAATCTGATTTTGTGGTTGTTGAATCATCAACATATTTAACAGCATCGTTCTTATCAGAAGCTGTATCAGGTAAGGTCTTTTTACCAAAGCCAACATTAGCATCATCAATAAATGAAGACATATCTAAAGTAGCATTAGCAGCATCATAAGTAGCAACAGCATCACCATAACCGGAAGCAATATTAGGTGTATCGCCTGTACCTAAAGCAGATGTAACAGCAGTAACAATATTAGAATAAGAACCTTTGTAAACAGTTTCGATATGAATATCTGTATGTTCTTCTTCAAATTTTTCGATTAAATCTTTGGCCCAATAATATTCTTTATAAGTGGATTTAGCTCTAGCTTCTTCTTCTGTTAAGCTATCACCAATTTCAGGTACTTGATAGTTATTCCACCAAATAATTGTAGTTTTTGTTGTTGTAGGTTGGCAGCTAACTAAGCCTAATAAACTAGCAGCAACTAAAACGAATTTAGACTTCTTTAATAACTTATTCATTAATTATTTCCTCCTATAAGTTATAATTTTTTATTAACTTTAGCCTTTAATACCAGCTCTTCCAGTTCCGCGCATGATATATTTTCTAAAGATAATAAATAAGATTAATATAGGCACAACAGTTAAAACTGTAGCAGCCATCAACCAAGAATATTGAGTAACTAATTGACCATTTGGATCTTCAAGTTGTAAAGCTTCACCTCTAATAGCAACTGAAATCAACCAAGAATCAGATGTATTAGAAATAAGTTGAGGCCATACATAAGCATTCCATGAACCAATAAAGTTCAAAATGAAAATTGTAATTAATGTTGGAGAAGCAAGTGGAACCATTACTTTCCATAAATATGACCAATCAGATTTACCATCTACTTTCGCAGCTAAATATAATTCATTAGGAATTTGTAAGAAATTTTGTCTTAATAAATAGATGTAGAATACACTAGCTAAGAAAGGTAAAATCATAGCAGCATAAGCTTGAAGCAATGTTTGTTTAGAACCAATAAATCCTAAATTAGACATTGTGATGTAGTTAGAAATAACCATCATTTCACCTGGAATCATCATTGTTGCTAAAAAGCAAGTGAATAATAATTCTCTTCCTTTAAACTTCAATCTTGAAAAAGCAAAGGCTGATAAAATTGTAATAATCATTGATAAACATGTTGTAGTAATACCAACAACTAATGTGTTACCAACATATTTAAAATAATTGAATCTAGTAAATGTTTGAGAATAGTTATAAGCGATATTTTCAAATAAATTACCAGTTGTAGGGACAATACTACCTGATAACAAATCACTTTCAAGCATGAAAGAAGCAGATATCATGTAGAAAAATGGGAATAAACAAATTATTGCAGCAACAACTAAGAAGATATAAGTAAGAACTAATAAAGCAGTTTTAACTGTCTTATCTCTTTTTTGAGTTTGCTCGATATTTTTTGCTTTACCTGGAACAACAAGATTTAATCTTGTATCAACTTTATTAATTGTTGTCATATTAGTAAACCACCTTCTTTTTAGCGACTTGCATTTGAATTAAAGTGAATATCATAATGATAACAAATAAGACAACTGCTGCAGCGGAAGCATATTGAACTCTATCAACTCCCTTTAATTGATCGTAAATGTAATAAACAACTGTATATAAATCAGGATTATTAGCACTTGTTGTATAGTTTCTATTTAACAAACCAATAACTGCGTTATATTCTTTAAATGCACCAATAAATGAAGTGACAGTAATATAAAGAATTTGAGGTGACAATAAAGGCATTGTAATTTTTAAAGCTGTTTTCCATCTAGGAGTAGAATCAATTTTAGCAGCTTGATAATATTGTTTATCAATTCCTTGTAAACCACTTAAGAAAATTAAAATCTTATAAGGTAAGGCAGTCCAAATAATATATAAGCAAAGGACAAACATTGTTGAACCCCAGCTTGCTCCAACACCACACCAGTTAATAGCAATGTTAAATATCTTATTAAAAGGACCATTTGAAGAAAATACTAAGGCAAATACCATACCAACAGCGATAACGTTAGTAACATATGGCATAAAGAAGACTGTTTGGAAGAACTTTTGTAAGCATTTAATATTGTTAATTAAAATAGCAATAAACAATGCGATGATAACTGAAATAGGAACAGTTACAAAAGTAATTAATAAAGTGTTAGTTAAAGCAGAAGGAGAATTGAAAGATAAGAAAGTCTTATCTAAAACACCTGTATCTGCATTTCTAGGAATAATTCCTAAAACAACACCATAATTATCAAAAGTAAATCCATTATTTGCGCCAGATGACATTTTGTAGTCTTTCATAAAAGAGACAACAAAAGTATTTATTAATGGGAAAAATGTAAATAACGCCATTAATATAAGTACTGGAGCTAAATATAACCAAGCTTTATAATTGTTTTTATTTTCCATAACTAATAACCTTAATTAAAACTATTTCTTTATATAAATTCTTTCTTCTGTTTCACCATCAAAGATAAATACTTTGTTTTCTTTTAATCCGAGTTTTATCTTACCAGGTTTGATATCTAAATCACTTGAGACAATAATTTTAATTTTATCGCCAACAAAGCTAGGATGAGAACATACTAATGAAGTATCTCTTCCCATAGTAATATCTTCTAAACAGTCTAAGGTTAATACTAATTTACTAGCTTCAACTTCTTCACTTGTTAAAAAGCCTTCAGGTCTAATACCAATAAATACCTTACCATCTTTTAATTTGTTAGTTCTTTTATTAGCATGTAAGATTTTTTCTTTTCCAATATAAACATCATTATCTTGGACAAAACCTTCAAATACGTTAATAGGAGGAGTACCTAAAAATTTAGCGACAAATAAGTTATGAGGATCTTTATAAACTTCTTGAGGTTTACCCATTTGCATCATAACGCCGAATTTCATAACAACTATTTCATCACAAATTGACATAGCTTCTTCTTGGTCATGAGTAACAAATACTGTAGTAATACCTGTTTCTTGTTGAATTCTTCTAATTTCTTCTCTTGTTTGTAATCTTAATCTAGCATCAAGATTTGATAAAGGTTCATCTAAAAGTAAAACTCTAGGTTTTTTAACTAAAGCTCTAGCAATAGCGACTCTTTGTTGTTGACCACCAGATAATTCAGCTGGTTTTCTATCTAAATATGGTTCAATTTGAACTAATTTACTTGCTTCTCTAACTAAGCAATCAATTTCATCTTTAGTTAATTTTCTAACTTGATAAATAGGAGTATCTAAATCGTCTTTCTTTCTTAAAGTGAAATCTTTTTCGTTGACAACAAAGCCCTTGTTATTTAACTTTCCTAATTCTTTTTGATATAGAGAATTAAATTTATCAGTTAATTTATTTGCGTAATCACTTAATTGTGCATCATCGACATTTTGTAAATTCAATTTAAATAATTTATTTGCTAAATAAGATGAAATACCATATTTATTAGCTAATTCATCACATGTTATTTTCTTATTAATTTTACCTTTATAAGCAGAATCAACTATGTCTTTTTTAATTTTAGCTGGATCAGCTAAGAAATTATTAATCATAGCGTATTCTTCAAGTTTGAAGGACTTTAAAAGATGTTTAACTTTTAAATTAGTTAATGGGAAAGCGACGTTTTTATAAACAGTCATATGAGGATATAAGGCGTAGTTTTGGAAGACTAATCCAATTCCTCTTTTTTCAGGGGCAAGATGAGTGACATCATCATCATCAAACCATATTTCACCATCAGTAGGTTCTAATAACCCTGAAAGCATATATAAAGTGGTTGATTTACCACATCCAGAAGGACCAAGTAAGCCAATCAATTCTCCATCTTTTACTGTTAAAGACAAATTATTAACAGCTATTGTGTCTTTTCTGTTTTTCTTTGCATCACCATAATAAGTCTTGGTGAGTCCATTAATTCTAATTTCCATAGGAAATCTCCTTCATATGCATTTTTATTATAACTTATTTAGCTAACTAGTTTAATACTATTTTTTGAAAGCGCTTTATTTATTTTTAACGCTTCCTAAATCTAATTCAAGAGTATCTTTTGCAAAATCTTTAATGTTTTCGTTCTTTTTTTGGATTTTTAGGTATTCTTTTAAATTTAAATAAACTGCTTGATTTGCGCTACTTACTTTATATGTATTAAATAAATAATCAGTTAAAGATTGTCTAGTCTTAGAAAAGAAGACAAAGCCAAGAGAGACTAAATTAGGAACCATAAATAAAAAGACAGAACCTAATAACATAAATACATAATTAAATAAGAATCTACCTACAAATCTTTTCCATGAGCATGAAAATCCATCTACTTGTAATAAAGAGATATTTGTAAGTAACATACCAACTGTTTTCTTTCCTCTTTTTAAACAAAGTGGAACAACTAAATACAAACAAATATAAGAAAAAGACACACTTACAATAATACAAGTAGTAAACATAATTAACGTGGTATTTCTTGTTTGTTTATAAACAGTATTATATTGAAGATAATTCAAGCTAGTATTGTACAATTTAACATAGAAATCATAATAATTTTTATCGTAATCACTATTTGTAAATTGTCTTATTAATAAATGTGTATTGCTATCTTCAACAAACATCTTAGAATTATTTATTTCGCCTTTTAATTTTAAATTAGAATATGTTTCTAATCCTTTATTATCTAATTCAGTATTGATAAATTCAGTGAAAAAATAATTTAGATTATTCTCGAACTTTTCACTCTTTTGATTGTAAGTTAATTCGTTATTATTATCTAAATATTTATATAAAGTAATAACATTTCCATTATCTTCTAGATATAAATTAGATTCAATTAATATGTTATTTCTACTATTAGTATTATTAATATAAGTAGAAGTATTATTTAAAATCAAAATTGAAGGGATCATTACTAAAATGCTTAATATAATTAAGCAAAATAAGTCAGCCAAAAAAGAAGAAACTAACTTTCCTAAACTAGTGACATTGTAATCAAAATCTATAACTTGTTTATTTTCTTCCATCTTTTATTTCCTTATTTACTATATTAAATTCTTTACCATCTTTTACAAATTGATTAGAAGCAAATTCACTAATTGTCTGTTTGTTTTTATTAATAAATGTATAAATAATTGAACAAATTAATAAAACAATAGAAAATAACGACATGGTTAACAAATTGAAAAAGCCAAATAAGGTAATAGAGAATAAACTAATTATATCTCCGCTAAAAAATACTAATCCAATTAAAGAAATAACTACTAAATATTCTAATAAATTAGCAAAACATTTAATTGAATAATTAATCCAATTTGGTCTATTTCCATCTTTTAAAGTAGTTGCCATACCAAATATTTTAAATGTCAATGTCTTTCCATCTTTAAAAATAAGTGGAAACACAATAAATAATATAATTGAACTAAGTAAATATGAAGCAAATAATTCATATATCTTCACACTTAACAAATAAGTAGCGCCATTATTAAATTGATTATTTAATTCTACATAAGGAAGATAATTTGAAGTAAAATCTTTTACTCCTTTAGCAAGAATAGTTGAATAATAATCATTTAATAAATTGTATTTTTCTAATCCTAAAGAATAATTTTCATCTCTATAATAATTATCAATTAATATAGCAACATCCTTTTTTAAGAAAGGATAATTTAACTCCCCTCTTATTTCAAATATTTGATCAAATTCAATATTTTCTTTACTTAAATTTATAAAATAATCGTAGCCACAATTTTCTTTAACATTAAAAGAAGAAATATTATTAGACTT
>CAVHUN010000050.1:0-11438 GCA_963639175.1 uncultured Prevotella sp. | reverse complement strand
AAATAATAATACACATTATCATTACTAGGAATTAAAGAATCAATTCCAGCATAAATAGCACTATTAGCTTGATCATTTAATTCATAATAAACTAAAGATTCTTTTACTAAAGAATACATGTAATTCTTACAAATATAAGAAGAACCCTTTAAAGAATAATTAGAAGTATCATATATATCTAATTTAGAATCATCTACTAAAGTATATAATTCTTCTTTTTGAAGACTCATCTGACTCTTTTTTAAATTAATAACATTTAAAGAAGATGAAATAAGTTCACTACATCCAAAAAACAAGCAAGAAATAATTAATAGACATATCATATCTATAAAATATATCCATATCTTTCTTAGAGGTTTAACTTCTGTACTATTTTTATAAAAACTAACTTCTTTTTTCATCTTTTATATTATATATAATTAATTTTGAAAATGACATAAAAAGGATGTCTAATTATCTAGACACCCTCTTAAAATTTCAAAATAAATTATTACTTAGCATCAACACTAACTAAGCCAAATGAAGCATAGCTATATGTATAATCATATCCTAAGAAATAACCTGTAACAGTTACACTTGCACCTTCAGTCAAACTAAGTTGAGTATAGCAAGGTTCAATAACTGTAGAAGAACCAGCAATATTTAAAGTGAAGAAATTGTTAGATTTTCCAACTGTTGTATCCCATGTATATAATAAGTTATTAGCAACTGTATTAACTTTATCTGAATTTATAAAGCTATCAGCAATAGTACTTGTTAAACTTACTGGTTCAGCTAAATTAGGAGCTTGTTCATTTAATTTAGTAATTACAGAATCAGTTGAGAATTGATAGACACTATGGAAACTAGTTGGAGCACCAATAACACTTACATAATCACCAACTTCATAAGCTGTGGGTTGACTATATAAATGAACATTAATAGCACATGTATCATCTGCAATAATCATACCTTTTGTGGTAATAACTTTTACAACGCCTTTAACATAGAATTGTTTATCAAAGGAATTAACAGCACTAATCTTACTTACTTCTAATTCATTAACTGTAATAGTAATAGGTTCACTTGTTAAATCACCACATTTTGCAACAACTTTTGCAGTTCCAACTTTTAAAGCAGTAACTTTTTCATCAGAAATAGAAACAATCTCACTACCTTCACTTACTTCATAAGTAACTGTACCAGTAGCACCTTTAGGTCCTAATTCATAAGATAAAGTAGTAGAAGTTCCTACAGCGATTGTACTTAATTTACTAGAAACTGTAATACTTGTAGGAGCAATGGCTTCTTCAGGAGTAATTTGAGTACCTATACCTAAGAAAGCAAATTGAGCACCTTTATACCAAGTTAAAGGAGTAACAATCTTATAAGATGTATTTGCAACTAATTCAGTAGAAATACCTACTTTATCGTATTTATCTGTTCTTAAAGTAACGCTAGTTGATCCAATTTTAAAATTAACATTAACTGCTGTTCCAGTTGAAGGAGTACCAGAAACATAAGTTGCTGTAAATGAATAAACATTACCAGCATCAGTGGCCTTTAAAGCTTTAAATCCAGTTTCATCTAATTCAATTGGAGTATATTTGATATTTGAAGAAATTGTTTTAGCATATGTACCAGAAATTTTTGCACTATTTTCATAATCTGTTAATTGCTTTAATCCATTATAAGAAGCAACTTTAGCCTTAACTTCAACACTAGCACCTAATGTCCAAGTTTTATTAGTGATAGCTGTATCTTCAGTATCATAAAACCAGTTATAAATATACATACCACCAGTAGAATCAGCAATATATGCACTTGAACTAGATACAGCAGTAACTTTACCTTGAATTGTAACCATTTCACCATCATCTAATTTTTTAGCATCAGCAATAGTTGTAATGTTATTTCCAACAATAGTAATAGTTTTACTATCTGTATATTCTTTATCACCTTTTGTAACTTTAGCAGTTAATGTAACTTCACCAGCTTTATCTAAGCTAACTGTATAAATACCAGCAACACCTTCACCAATTGTAACATTATCATTAGAAGCAGTTAAAGTAGCACCAGAAGTAGCAAAAGTTCCATCTAATTTAACTTGAACAGAAATTGAACCACCTTGAGTATAAACTCCTTCAACATCTCCAGTTATATCTATACTAACAGTATGAGTTTCTTCTGAACTTGCCTGACTTGAGCTAGTTTCAGAACTATTAGCTGAACTACTAGAAGAAGTTGTAGGTCCACAGCTAACAACACTAGCTAACATTAAGCAAGAAAATGCTGCTAAACATAAAACACTTTTTTTCATCTTTTTTTAATTTCCCCTTTCATTAATTTTTAGACTTTTTTGTGCTTATTATAGAAATTGTTTCTTTATATTGTTTTCTTTTCATGTTTGCTAAGATAACTTTTACTAAGCCATAACCAAGTAAAAGTCCACCTACTACAAATGAAACTATACAAATTGCAAACTGAATAGAAGCAAAATTGAAACCAACAATTGCGTTGTTTTTACGTTTTAAAGATAGAACTATAAATAAAGCTCCAATTATTAATGCAATTCCTCCTAAAACAACAAAACACATTGCATTTTGACCTTTATCATATTCAACCACATCTAGTGAATGTAACTTTTCAGATAATTCACTAGCTTGACTAGGAGTTAATGTATCAATATCAACTAAATCTTCTTTACATTTTAAGCATGTAGTTTGATTTGAAGCAGTTGATTTTCCACACTTTAGACAAACTTTCATATTATAATTCACCTTTAAATGTGACGTCTTTTTTAGAAACTAAGTTAGCTGAATAGGCCATTGTCTTACCAGAAGTTGAGCACCAGAAGGAAGAAATAGCAACTACGTGCATTTGTTTTGCTTTATAAGTAGTTTTAATAGTTTGATCTTTATATGGATTTTCACTTCCATCAGATAAAGTATCACTTATATATTCAGCACCATTAGCGTTATAAGCTAATTCTCCACCTGTGAAGAATTTATATGATCTAGCAACTTCACCATTGTAGTTAAATAAGACATCTTCAGAACAGACGAATCTAATTTCATCTCCACTTGTAGAGCCATAATGAGCATAAGAAGTAATCTTATTAGATGTATTATAGAAAGGATATAATTCGTTATATTTATTAACTTCTTCTAATCCACCTTCACTAGAATCACTTGTAGTACCTTGATATGTACTAGTTTTGTTATAGCAATAGAAATCATCTTCAAATTCTACTAAAACATTGTTCATTTTAGTTGAAGAGAAAGAAGAATCATTAAATGTAGCAGCAGTTACTTTAACTGGTTTAATTTCATGTCCACTAGATATAATTCTTGTATCTCTATCTTCATTAGCAGAAATATCATGATAAGAAATACCCATCATTTGATAAGCTCCACTATAAGAAGAAATAACACCGATTACTTCGACTTCATCGCCTTCTTTTATAGGAGTTTCAGCATATGTAAATACATACATACCATAAGCTTCAGGTAAACTTGTTCCATTTTGTTCATAACTTGCTTTATCTTGGAAATAGAAAGCAGTATCTAATCTTCTAGAAACATAACCTCTAATTCTATATAAAGTTTTATTATCAGCTAAAGGAGAATCTACACCTGTTTTTGTTGTAGCGTATAATTGTTTTAATGTTAATGAAACTGGTTCACCATAATAATAGTTAGGATCTTTTTCTCCTGAATAAATATGTCTTTTATTAGCTTGAGCTGATTTATTAGCCTTATCAAAGGCTTTATAGAAATATTCACCCATATCAGATATTGAACCAATACCAAATGAGAATCCTTGATAAACCATTTCAAGATTTAAACACTTAAAGTCATCTTTACTAGGATTAGCGACATCTGTATACCAAACATAAGCTAAGCTTCTTTGGTTTCCATCAACTGTGGATTGATGTTTTTCACCATCTTTAGAAGTTCCTTGAGATTCTAAGATAATGTGTTTAGCAGTTGAGAGTTTGCTCTTATTATAATTAGAAGCAGACTTACCCCATTCTTCTAATTCAGAAGTAGATTCAGGAGTATCAATACCTAAATATCTAATCTTAATTGAATAGCCGTAATTTCTAGAATTGACATGAGTTGTATCACCATCAACATAATTGATGAAATAGTTTTTAGGATCAGTATATTCAGTCATTACTTGTTCAATACCATCTCTTCTAAAGTCTATACCATTAATCTTTTGAGTTTGACTAGAAGGAGGATCTACCATAACTGAATTAAATAATTCATCAGAAATATTTAATTTGAAAGCTTCAACAAAGTCTTTTGTAGCATCGATTGCATAAGTAGCAGCAATCTTATTTTTACCAGCTTTTAAAATATAAGAATAATAACCAGGTTTATTTTCAATAGGAGTAGCAGCTTCACCATTAACTGTAACTGTATCAATTAAATAGTCTTCAGCAGGAGTAACTCTAAATTGTAAGACTTGACCTGCTGATAAGCTATCGTTATTTTCTAAATTATAGTCATCAATAGTACCATAAATAGAGTTCTTAGTTGAATCAACATAGCTAGTTTTGCTAACAATTGAACTTGAGGAACTATTTTCACCACAAGAAGCAAGTGAAACTCCACTAAATCCAATTAATAAAGCAGCTAATAAAACAGTAAATTTCTTTTTCATAATTAGTTATTCCTTTTTAATTAGTCTTCACTTGCAGCCTTGACACATTCATTAATTGCAGTTTTAAATGCATCATCAATTGACATATTTTGGTTAACAACATATTTAATGATGTTACCAACTTCAGTTCTAGCAGTAGAAGAACCAATAAAGACAGGAGATGTCATATAATTTTCTTTTAATGTAGCAGTAATAGCAGGAATATCATATTTTAATCCTTGGCCTTTTTTAGCTAACCAAGCTTGATAATCACTAGTTGAATAAGAAGAAATTCTAACTGGATCATATGAGTTTTCTAAAGCTAAAGCAGCATTATTTGTAGGATCAGATAATTCTTTATAGAATAACCAAGCACCTTTTGCAATATAATCATCGCCATTATTGAAAAAACATACAGAAGGACCTTGCATGATATATTTTGCATTGTTATTTGAATATGGAACAGGGGCTAATCCAACTTTGAAGTTAGAAGAAATTTGATAAGAAGAACCACCTGTAGAACCAACTGACATTGCTAAACTACCAGCAGTGAAATAATTAGATGTATATTTAGAACCACCTAAGCTACCTTTTGTAATTAAGAGTTTATCTTTAATTAAACCTGTAACTTCACTTGCAAATGATTTAGCTTTATCATTGTTAAATAAGAAATGATCGCTAGCTTCAGTTCCATTATTTGTTGTATAAGAAATTCCTCTTTGTTCAAATTGAGAAATGAATAAGTTAGAATCTGAATCATAACCAACTGGATAGAATTCACTAGAGATATTTTCTTTAGCATAATCAGCTTTCATTTGTTTAGCTATAGTAAACATTTCATCCCAAGTTGTAGGAACTGAATATGTATATCCACCATTAGCTTTGCAGAAATCTTCTAAGGCTTTTAAGCTTTCTTCAGATGGATTATTTGTACCATCAGCAACTGCTTTTGCTAATGAGTTATATTCACTAGCTTTATCAGTATTTTTAAAATGATTTTGATTTAATAAATTATCGCCTCTAAAGAAGTTTTCGTTATAGTAAAGAACTTCTGTAGATTTATAAATAGGTAATGACCATGTACCGCTAAATTGATAATTTTGACCTTCTAAATAATATTCACTTACAAAGTCAGCTTTTTCAGCATCAGTAAATCCAACATTAGGATCAGAAATTAAGTTATTTAATCTTAAAATTGAAGAATTTTCAATATCGTGAGTGATATATTCTGAAAATGAATCAGGATAGCCCATACATAAAGCCGGAACTTCACCAGATGCTAATTTAGTCTTAACTGAATCGTGTAAAGAATCATAATCACCATTAAGTTTGAATAATTCGACTTTATATTTACCATCATATTTTTTATTGAATGATTCGACAATCTTATTTAAATTTTCTTCCTTGTCATGACCTAAGCAGTGCCAGAAAGTGATTGTCTTTACTGAAGAAGGATCATCACTAGGTAAAACTACATCGCAATCTAATCCAGTGTTACCAGCGTATTTATCACCAGTTACTTCACCTGTGTCTCCACCATTACTAGAATTATTACCACCATCACAAGAAGTAATTAATCCACTTAATAAAACGCATACACCTAAACATCTCAATAATTTTTTGTTCATTTTCTTTCTCCTTTTTTATTTATAAACAACAATCATTATTAACCTTTAATACCAGCTCTTCCAACACCACGCATAATATATTTTCTAAAGAATATAAATAAGAGTAGTAAAGGAACAGTAACAATAACAGTAGCAGCCATTTGAACACCATAATCATCGATATTACTTGCAGTGTTAAATGTCTCTCTTAAACCATTAGTAATTAAGAATAAATTCTTATTACCAGAAGCGATTAAATTTGGCCAAACATATGAGTTCCATGCACCCATCAATTTCAAAATGAAAATTGTAATTAAAGTAGGCATAGCAAGAGGAACCATAACTTTCCATAAAAATGCCCAATCAGACTTACCATCAACTTTAGCAGCTAAATACAACTCATTAGGAATTTGTTTAAAGTTTTGTCTAAGTAAATAAATATAGAAAACACTAATCATAAATGGCAAAATCATAGCAGAATATCCACCAACAATATTCTTACCACCAGTCATACCAAATAAAGAAACTGAAATATAGTTAGAAATAACCATCATTTCACCTGGAATCATCATTGTAGAAATTAGCAATGAGAACACAAAGTCTCTTCCTTTAAATTGCAATCTTGCAAACGCAAAGGCTGCAAATATAGTAGTAATTAATGTGCCAATTGTAGAAATAATACCAACAATGAAAGTATTTTTTAACAATATTCCAAAATTTAATCTAGAAAAGGCACTTGAATAGTTAGACCACATTATAACTTGAGGCCAGAATGTAGGAACTAAAGCCTTAATTTCTTCACCAGTTTTTAAAGAAGTAATAATCATCCAATAAAATGGGAAGATAACTATAACTGCCATAAACGCTAGAAAAGCGTAAATTAATATTAAAGAAACAACTTTAGAAGTCTTAGAAATTACATTTTTTGTTTTTAATGGGAGCTTGTCATTTTTTAATACAAGCTTTGTTTTACTTAATGAAGATTCCATACTAATAATGCACCCTCTTTTTAGAAACTTTAAATTGAATTGCGGTAAATATCATAATAATAACAAACAATATGATAGCCGCAGCTGAAGCATACTGAACTTTATTTAAAGAGATTTGTTTATAAATAAAGAAGACCATAGTAGACATATTTCTAGGACCAGTAGTAATATCAAAGCTACCTGCATCAGAACCAAATAAACCAATTACTGAATTGTATTCTTTAAACGCTCCAATAAAGGAAGTGATTGTAACATACAATATTTGAGGTGAAAGTAAAGGAATTGTTACTTTACAAGCAGTTTTGAATTTACTAGCTCCATCTATTTGAGCAGCTTCATAATATTGCTTATCAATATTTTGTAAACCACCTAAGAAAATCAATATCTTATAAGGTAATGAGTGCCATACTATATAAAAGGAAATAGCAAAAACACCAGCCCAATAATTAACTGGAGTACCTACACTTGGGCTAGGATAAATCCAAGCCATTTTACCTAAGCCAAATATGGAATTGAAAATACCATAATCTGTATCAAAGATAACAGCAAAAACCATACCAATAGCAATGGCGTTAGTAACATATGGTAAGAAGAAAATTGTTTGGAACAATTTCTTTAAAACTTTGATGTTGTTTAAACAGATAGCAATTAATAATGAAAGAGCAATAGAACAAGGAACAGTAATTACTGTCAATAACATGGTATTTGGTAAAGCGATTTGAATAACTTCTTCAAAATAGCTACCAGAAGGAGATAAAATTGCAATATAGTTGTCAAAAGTAAATCCTTTAAAAGTACCATTTAAATAGTTATATCCTTTTAAGAAAGATATAAAGAACGTATTAATTATTGGGTAGAAAGTAAACACCGACATCAAGATGATAACAGGTGCTAAATAAAGCCAAGCCTTCCAGTTATTCTTTGTTTCCATTATTTTTCTTCCTTTTCAACTTGTTTATTTAAATATATTCTTTCTTCAGTTTCACCATCAAAGACAAATAACTTTTCTGGTTTTATGGCAAATGAATTTTCACCAAGTGCAACTTTAATTGAAGAATCGATTATAACTTTAATATTTTCACCAATAAATTGAGGATGGGAACAAACTAAGGAAACATCTCTTCCCATTGTTGATAAAGCGTCGACTTTTAAAGTTAATGTATCAGAAGCTTTTTTACTTTGTTGATAAATAAATCCTTCAGGTCTAATACCAATAAAGACTTCTTTATCATCTAATTTAAGACTTCTTTTATTAATATGGCAAATTCTTTCTTCTCCAATAAAGATATCGTTGTCTTTAATTGTTCCTTTAAATACATTGATAGGAGGAGTACCTAAAAATTTAGCGACAAATAAGTTATGAGGATCATCATAAACTTCTTGAGGATGACCCTTTTGCATTTTAACGCCTTCTTTCATAACGACAATATCATCACAAATTGACATAGCTTCTTCTTGGTCATGAGTAACAAATACTGTAGTAATACCTGTTTCTTGTTGAATTCTTCTAATTTCTTCTCTTGTTTGTAATCTTAATCTAGCATCAAGATTTGATAAAGGTTCATCTAAAAGTAAAACTCTAGGTTTTTTAACTAAAGCTCTAGCAATAGCGACTCTTTGTTGTTGACCACCAGATAATTCAGCTGGTTTTCTATCTAGATATTGATCGATTTGAACTAATCTACTTGTTTCTTGAATTAATCCATCGATTTCATCTTTTGTTAATTTTCTAGTTTCAACAATTGGTTGATTATCTTTTAAGACTCTAAATTCACTATCTAAAGTAAAGCCTTTAGAAGTTAATTTATTAGCACTTTTGGTGTTTTCACTATTTAATTTATCAACAATTGATTTTACGTATTCATCAATGTGATCTTTATTATATTGTAAGCCCAATTTAAAAATTCTAACTGCAATAGAAGTGACAATATGGTATTTATTTACCATCTTTCTACTTGCAGCATCTTTTGAAAGCTTATTCTTATATTTAGAATTTTCAATAATATCAATAATTTCAGCGCTATTATTAGTAATCAAATTAATAATAGTGTTGTTATCAATAATGTCTTGAGCAAATCTCTCTTTTTCAATTCTCAAGTTAGTTAAAGGAAATTTAACATTATCATAAACAGTCATATGAGGATATAAAGCATAGTTTTGGAAAACTAATCCAATTCCTCTTTTTTCAGGTGCAAGATGAGTGACATCATCTTCTCCAAACCAAATTTCACCTTTAGTAGGAGCTTTTAATCCTGAGAGCATGTAAAGCGTAGTTGATTTACCACATCCAGAAGGACCTAATAAACCGATTAGTTCACCATCTTTGATATCAACACATAAGTCATTAACTGCGATTGTATCTTTTAAATCGGATTTTTGATTATGTGAAGGGAAGACCTTAGTGAGATGTTTAATTTTAATTTCCATAAAAAACCTCTTCTTATTACTTCAAAACGATTATACTACATAACTAGCCTCTAACAAAATGCTTTTTTTGAAATTAAAAACGCTAATTAATTTAACTACAATCAAATAAATAAATTGAAATTAAAATTGTTCTAAATACTTTCCTATATCTTCATAATTGTCAATCCAAATAACAATTAAATCAAAAGTAAAGAAATAAGAAGTAATATCTTTATAAACATTTTCAGAATAACCTTCTTCTCTTTTTATAAAGATAAAATTGAACTTTAGATAGTTATTTGCAAGCTCAAGTAATCTTTTCATATCTGGATCGGTTAAGGAAATGCCAATAAAAATGCAAGCGTTAAATTTAAAATCGTGCAATTGCTTACTTATGTTCCAAGAATATGGATTGTTATATAAATAGAAATATTCAGATTCATTAAAAATCAAAGAATCAGTAAATCTTGATTCTTCATATCTATTATAAGGAAGAAGTCCATGAACATGATAAATATTAACAGCAGAATCCTTATTTACAAAAGAAGTATCATCATAAATTGTAGTATACAAAATATTTCTCTTTTTAAATAAATATTCTAAGTTAGTATCGTAATTATAAGTGATAACACTAGTACCCTTATGCTTTAAAATGTAATTCACACATTGATATAATGTTGAAGTTTTATCATCAAAATTCTTCTTTTGATCATATAAATACAATTCTCTATTAATAGATTTATATGGGTTAAAACCACTAGTTTTTAAAACCATTGAATATGTGAATAATTCATTACCAACATAATGTTTAATTTCATCAGCAAACTTGTAATCCCCTTTATAAAAATCATTATTTAGACTATCTATTAATCCATTCCAAGTTAGAGCGCCATATTCAGCATTAATTCCTGCACCAATTACTAAATCTGTATTTAATTTATTTGTGTATAACTTTAATAACCATACTACAAATTCATTTGCTGAAGAATTATAATTTCCACCTTTAAAATCATTTGAAAGATGATAAAGCAATTCATCTGTAATAGCTGACTTTTTCTTAAAATATTTTCTAGTAAAATATTTACCTTCTATATAGCCTAAACTGACAAATTGAACTCCGTCAAAATATATATTCAAGCTTTCATTAGGAACATAAAAATTATCTTTAGAAGCATCCTTAACTTTAATAAAGTTGACATTTCCCATAATATCCATAGCTTGTAAATCCAAATCATTTGAATTTGAATATATATGAACTACATATTTATGAATATGTTCCTTTTTAGATTTAACAATAGCCTTAAAATCACAAGTTGGATCAAAATGGAATCCAAAAGATCTTAAAACAATACTATCGTAACTTACATCATTTAAATAATATAAAAACAAAAGTACTAATAAACATTTCTTTTTGTAGATATATTCATCTCTATCAGTTTTCTTCATGGGCTTTATAATTCTTTCTATTGCAAAATAATTATAAATTATATCAAGAAAAATAATCAAAAATATTGACAAATTATTTTAGATAAATCATAATAACTAGGCTACTAACTGGAGTAATACCCAAGTGGTGAAGGGGCCTCCCTGCTAAGGAGGTAGATAGAGTAATCTATGCAAGGGTTCAAATCCCTTTTACTCCGCCAGTAGATAGTTTGTTATAGTTAGTTGTATTTATTACAATTACTTAATAAGCATATATAGAAAGGGGCTGTTGAAAAACCTAAATTTTAAAAAGGGTGGATTAACAGTCCTTTTTTCATGAAAAAAGAGAAAATTCTATTAAAATCTTCTCTTTTGATAAAAT
>CAVHUN010000049.1:0-18148 GCA_963639175.1 uncultured Prevotella sp. | reverse complement strand
AATAAGGGCAAGTTATAAAATCTTTAAGAACCATTGCTTTAAACTTTGCATTGTAGCGCATTTTAAAATCCTCCCATACAAATTGTACAAGAGGATATTATTTAATTACATGAGGAGTGAATTGACGCTTACGTAATTATACATTTTTTACCTCTTTTCAAATTTATAGAAGTCTTTTTCACATAAAAAGATGCAGCTTTATTATACCGCATCTTCTTAGTTTGATTTTTATTCGCTTTCTTTCTTTGCTTTCTTTTTAGTTTTAGAATTTTTATTTGCAAAGTTAGCAGCAGCAATTTCTCTTCTTCTATTTAATAAATCTTCTTTATTTTGATATTTATTTTTATTTGGAATAAAATCACTACTTTCGCTTTCTTTTACTTCTTGTTTACTACTAGTTCCACCTATTTCTTTCTTATATTGTTCAAATTCAGCTTTGTTAGCTAAAATGAAATGTCCAGGTTCAATTTCTTGTAAAGTTGGTTTATCAACAGAATAGTCATGAGCAGTAGCTACATCATAACGAATTCTAACTCTGTTCTTTTCAGAAAGTGGGTCAGGCTTAGGAATAGCAGAAAGTAAAGATCTAGTATATGGATGAAGTGGATGAGCAAATAATTCATCAGAAGGAGCTAATTCAACTAAATTACCATAATACATAACTGCAATTCTATCGCAGAAATATTTAACAACTGATAAATCGTGGGCGATAAATACAATTGTTAAGCCTAATTGATTTCTTAAATCATTTAATAAATTAATGATTTGAGCTCTAATAGAAACATCCAAACCTGAAATAGGTTCATCAGCAATAATTAATTGTGGTTGCATAATTAAGGCTCTTGCAATACCAATTCTTTGACGTTGACCACCAGAGAATTCATGTGGATATCTATTTGCGTAATCTGGAATTAATCCGACTTTATTTAAGACATCTTCAACCATGTGCTTATAATCTGAACAGGCTTTAATGTCTTCACTAGCTTTAGTTTTCAATCTTTCGATTTCAACTTCTTTATTTTCTATATCGCTTTCTTTAACTTTTTTAATGTCTTCATCTAATTTAGATTCAATAATAGCTTTTTGCTTTTTAGCAAAGTTTTGAATTTTTAAACCTTCGACAATGATATCATAAACTGTCATTCTAGGATCTAATGAATCAATTGGATCTTGGAAGATCATTTGCATCTTAGTAAGTAATTCCTTATTAACATGCTTGTTATCATATGTGTGTTGTTTAATTTTAGCTTTTTGAACTTTTGTGGTTTCTTTGATGTTTTCTTTTACTTCTAAGATTAATTTATTGTATTTATCTTTAATCATCTTAATAGTAGTATCATCAGGAGCACCTTGTTTTACTAATTGAGCAATTTCAGCTTCGCAATCTTCTTTTAATTGCTTAATCTTTTTCTTGCCTCTAATCTTAGTCCATTTGATTTCTTTTTGGTTCCATCTACTACCAGCAGCAATTCTATAACCGTTAAAGTATATTGAACCAGATGTAGCTTCTTCTAATCTAATGATATTTCTACCAGTAGTAGACTTACCACATCCAGATTCACCAACTATACCAAATACTTCACCTTTTTTAATATCAAATGAAACATCGTGTACAGCCTTAATTTTTGTTTTAGTTCTTCCTTTTCCTAAAACGAAATATTTCTTTAAGTGTCTTACAGAAAGAATTGTATTTGAATCAATTAAGCTTTGATCATAAGAAACATTTTTCAATTGCTTTTTGATGTTAGAAGGAAGTGTATCTACATATTCTTTTACTGTAGGAATTTGATTATTATTTTTTGAGTTGCTCATAACTTACACCTGCCTTTTTTAAACAATTCTTAATTCTTGTAGAAACAATCTTTGGCATTTCTGCTTTAGGAGCTCTAGGATCAAGTAACCATGTAGCTGCATAATGAGTGTCACACACTTTGAAAAATGGTGGCATTTCCTTAAAGTCAACTGCCATAGCATATTTACTACGTAAAGCGAATGCATCACCTATAGGTGGGAAATTCATATCAGGAGGAGTTCCTGGAATTGCTTCAAGTTTTTCAGAAGAATCAACATCAGGAATTGAAGATAACAATGCCCAAGTATATGGATGTCTAGGATCAAAGAAGATATCATAAACAGTACCATATTCAACTATCTTACCTGCATACATAACTGCAATTCTATCAGCCATATTAGCAACAACGCCCATATCGTGAGTAATAAATATACAAGAGAGATTTCTTTCTTTCTTTAATTTATTAATTAATTCAAGGATTTGAGCTTGAATAGTAACATCTAGAGCTGTTGTAGGTTCATCACAAATCAATATTTCAGGATTTGCAATTAATGCGATAGCAATAACAATTCTTTGTCTCATACCACCTGAGAATTCAAATGGATATTGATTGTAACGTTTTTCTGGTTGAGGAATACCGACTTCTCTCATTACTGAAATAGCTCTTGCTTTAGCATATTCTTTTGTGTATTTAATTTTTTCGCAGTAATTTTTGAAGTAATTTTCCTTGATTTTACCATTCTTTTCGTTTTCAAGATCTAAGACTTTTTGAATTGTATCTTTATAGATCTTTTGTTCATCTTCTTTATACTTAGCTAAGATATTTTCAACACTTTGATTAATTTTACTTGCTGAAATATCATGCTCATTTTTAATCTTAGTGATATCTTCTTCTTTTTTAGAATTGATTACACTAATTTGTTTATCATAATTTGCCTTAGCGTCTTGTTTAAGCTTTTTAAATTCTTCATCAGTTGGATAATTAGCTAAGATTTTAGCTTCTTCATCTTTGTAGAATTTAATACATTCTTCTTTATAGGCTTTAACTTTAACCTTGGCTTCTTTTTTAGCCTTGGCTAAATCTATTTTAGCTTGCTTAATTAAAGGTCTTGTTTCTTCTTTAACCTTTTTATAGTTTTCTAAAGCTTCTTTATTTTTTTCATCAGCGACTTTTTTAGCTTGTTCTGCTTCTTGATCAATCAATTTGACTTGTTCATCTTTATAAGCTTTTAAATTGGCTTTGATAGTTTCATCATCTAAATTTTCAGCCTTGTATTTAGCAGTTAATTCTTCTAATTTTGTGTCTAAATCTGATAATTTAGAGCCTTTATTTTTCTTAATTTCTGCTAAATCTTGTTTGTGTTGTTTTGTATCTAATTTTGCTCTTTCAACTTTAGAAATTAAAGTGTTATAAGCAGATACTTCATTTACAATCAAGTCTTCAAAATAAATCTTAAGTCTATCTTTATTAATAAGCATAGCTTCAGAAATTTGCTTACCAATTTTAATAATTGGATTTAAAGCGGAAAGAGGATCCTGGAAGATCATTCCAATCTTATTTCCTCTAATTTTATGGAATTCTGCTTCTGTAATCTTGGTTAAATCTTCACCTTGATACATAATAGAACCATCTTTAATAACAGCGTTTCCAGGTAAAATTCCCATGATTGTTTTACATGAGACAGATTTACCTGAACCAGATTCACCAACTATACATAAAGTTTCACCTTTATGTAAGTCAAATGAAATCCCTCTAACTGCTTGAACATATCCATAATCGGATTTGAAATGAATTGTTAAGTCTCTACATGAGAGTATTACATCGTTTTTATTTTTTTCCATAATATCACCTCACTAATTAGATCCTTTCAAGTTAGGGTTAACTGAATCTCTTAAACCTTGACCAAACATTTCAAATGAAATTAATAATAAAGCTAATACTACTGATGGGAATACAATCAAATATGTTTGTGGATTTGTGTATAAAACTGTAGAAATAGCATTTTGATTTTCTTGAATAATTCTACCTAAAGACATAATATCTTGGAAGCCTAAGCCTAAGAAAGATAAGCTAGCTTCTGAATAAATGACTGAAGGAACAATTAAAACTGAAGAAGTAATAATAGTACCTAAACCATTAGGTAAGATGTGTTTAAATATCAATCTACCATTAGAAGCACCTAGTGATCTACTTGCTAATACATATTCATGACCTTTGTATCTGTAAAACTGAGTTCTTGTAACTGCAGCAGTTCCAATCCAACCAGTCATACATAAAGCCATAATGAATGTTCCAATATTTCTACCCCAGTTAAGTAAGAATAATGTGAGAATAACCATAGTAGGAATATAAGATAAAATATCTACAATTCTTTCCATAATTAAGTCAACTGTCTTACCATAATAACCAGAAATTGAACCCCAAATTAAACCGATAGTTAAACAAATAGCAGCGATTAATATACCAGTTCCTAAAGAATATAATGTACCTCTAGAAACTAACTTTAACATATCATAGCCATTAACATCAGTTCCAAAGATATGAATAGGCATTGAAGAATATCCTAATTTTCTATAATTTAAGACATAACATTCAACATTCCATGTCCAACATCTTAATGCCTTTGAATAGCTAGCGACAATAGTTACTGGTCTAGAATCATCACCTAATAAGATGTAGTTATTAGTAGAATCTAATTCAGTTATTTTTATTGTTAATTTGCTACCATCTAAGCTGCTAGATGCATTAATTGTATAATCATCGTTTAATTCTAACTTATTATTGTTAGCATCATAAATTTCAAAGTCAATATAACCATTAGCTTTTAAATTACCCATAGTGACACAGTCAATAGCTGTACCATCACCTAAGCTAACTTTTCTAGCACCATAAGCATATTCATATGGATCAAATTTGAAATCACATAAATATACGGTGGCTTGATAAGGGTGAATAGCTTCACCAGTAACTTGGAAAATATTCCAGTGATTATCTGCTGAATCTAATTTTGCATTAGCGTTAACAATAAATTCAGAAGCGGAATTATCAAGTGTTAATAAATCTAATCCAGGTTGTTGACTACTATTTGAAGAAGTAATTTTAATAGTTTTTAAATAACTTACATCATTAGCTTTAATTTTAATACTACCTTTAACATAGCTAGCTTGACTTACTAAACTTGTTTTAACTTTACTAGATAAATCAATAGAAGATGATTCGCTAGTAACATTGCCTAAGTCTACACTTACTTTAACATCACTAGTAGTAACATTACCTTCTGTATCTAATTTATTATCACTTGCATCATAGGCGACATATTCAAATCCAACATTGTAATTTGAACTTGAAGTAGAACTAGAAGTAATTGTATATGTTGAATTTAATACATCAAATTTAACATCGCTAGTTTGAATATAAGAATCTGTATTGATATATAAGCTACCACCTTTAGCATATTTAGATGCGATATTAGTAGTAGATTCATAAACTGTAGGTTCACCAATTACACCTTCTTTACCAATTGTAGAACCTTCAGCAAAGACAATTTCCTTATTTTCATTATCATAAACATAACCAGTAAATTTTTGAGTACCATCCCAAAAACCAGTACCAGCATTAAATAATTTAGGTGGTAAATATTTTTCAACAGCAGATTGAGTATCAATTTTACCCGGTAAAGTGAATGGTAAAATAACTGAAGATAATAAAATAACACTAATAATTATAAAACCGACAACACTAGCCTTATTTTTAACAAATCTTTTTACGATATCTTTAAAATATGTAGTTCTTTTAGATTTAAATTTAACATCGTAAATTCTTTTATCTTGTTGAATAAAATTAAAATCGGAGTCAACGATATTATTATCATCTGATTTAATTTCAAAATCTTTATTTTCTGACATTTTATCTTTCCCCCATTCTAATTCTAGGATCTAAGAAACCATAAGAGAGGTCTAATACGATACCTGATAAAAGACCAATACTAGTAAATACTGACATATCTAACATTAAGACATTGTAGTCTTTTTGGTTAATAGCTTGAACAAATAAGTTACCAATTCCAGGAATTGAATAAATTGATTCTAGAATTGCTGAGCCAGATAAGATACCAACAATACTAGCTAAAATTGATGGTAAAACTGGAACCATAGCATTTCTTAAAGCGTGATGAGTAACTGTTTGAGTTCTTGTTAAACCTTTAGTTCTTGCTAAAAGTAAGAAATCAGAAGCCATAACTTCAGTTAATTCACCTCTAACAATTCTTTGGTATGAACAAATATATCCAAATAAACCAGCTAAAACAGGAATTACATAACCATTAACTTTATTAACTAATGGTTCACCATCTTGAGGCCAACGTGTAGGTAATACGCCCCATACATAACCAAATAACAAAATTAAAAATGAAATTAATACAAATGATGGAACTGAAATTAAAATCATTGAAGTGATAGAAATAACTCTATCTGTAGGTTTATTCTTCTTTAATGCGGCTAAAATACCAACTGCAACACCAATAGGAATAGCAATAACAATTGTAATAGCGTTAATAGCAATTGTTGTAGGCATTCTAGATAAAATTACATAAACAACTTGAGTTCCTTTTTCAATAGCAGAAGAAGTACCCCAGTCAAATCTAGTAAATACATTAGATAACCAGTTAAAGTATTGTTCCATAATTGGTCTAGCATAGTAATAATGAGTAATAGCATTAGAATCTGTATAAGACCATTCTAATGACATGCCTTGAATAATCGATTTTGAATCGAAATAATAACCTAATTTAACTTGGTTTTCATAGAAAGCTACCATTGTTGATTCAATACCCATAGGCTTTTCACCAGGAATAAGCTTTAATAAAATAAATGTTAAAGAAATAATTATAAAACCTGTAATTAATGCTAAAACAATTCTTTTGATAATATATTGCAATTTTTGCATGCTTTATTTTTCCTCCTTTTCTTAGCACAAAAGGGGTCATTAGATTACCTAATGACTCCTTGAAAGATTTGTATAATTATTATACTACTTACTAGTACCAAAGCTTGTTGAGCTTGCTGTTAATGGTACTGTGTATTGACCAGAGATACCATTAATTTCAACGTTTTGAGTAAATTTACAAGCCAATGAAACATGAGCACCTTTAGCACTTAATAAGAAAGCCTTAAATTGAGCAAAGTATGTTGCATATTCATCACTTGTTTCTTTTAATCCATAGTAAGCACAGATATCAGCAGGTGTAATTGTAGCAGTAATTGTATGAGCATCTTCATCAATTTCACCACCAACATATAAATCACCAGCGGAAGTATCATAATATGTACTAATGCTACCATCATCACCGATAACTGTTAAGTTAAGACCAATGACAAGTGATGTTAAATCAATATTTGCAGCTTTAACAACATCAGCATCATAATCAAATACGACTGATACTTCACCATCATCGCTTACAACAGATTTCTTTTCGTTGTAAACATATGGAATAGCCATTTCACCATCTTTAACCATACCACCAGAGTTAGCAACGTTGAATAAAGCATCAAATGACCAAGCTTTACCATCATAAACTAAATCAGAAGAAACTTCAGAAGTATCAACACCCCAGTTAAGAGTAAATCCAGAAGAGTTATCACTCTTTAAAACTTCTAAGAAGTTAAGAGGGTTTAAAGTGTTACCAGAAATTGAACCGAAGGCAAAGTCGAATTGACCAACCATCATCTTTGTATAGTAAACATTGTACCAAACATCGACTGCTTCATTTTTGATTTCAAGAGTTAAGCCATAAGGTTTAGCAGCTTCATTGAAAGCTTCGACAATTGTTTGAGCCCATGTATTACCCCATTGATTAATTTGAGATTGAGCTTGATAATATGTATAAAGTGTAATCTTATCACCAGCTTTATATGTACCAGCATCAGTTAAAGCCTTAGCAGCTCTACCAAAGTATGTCTTTGCAGTAGCTAAATCGAAACCATAAGTGTTATTTCCAGCAGCATCAGTTGTGGAATAAGTTTCAGCAGCAGCTTTATGATATGAAGTAGAGTTATAAGAGACACCAGTTTCAGGATCAGCCATATAAGCTTCTGAGAAGTAGTCACTTGCTCTATTTTTATGCATTGAATCAGCAATAGCTGTTCTATTTGTAGAGAACCAAACACCATCTAAGAAATCAGAGTTAGACATGATAGGCTTAACATTCCAGTAATCTGATTTAGAAGTTGTTGCAATTGAACCAGTTTCACCGAATAATTGTTCCCATCTTTCTTGAGTACATCCGTTAACATTCATCTTATATGTTGAAGAGTTACCGGATAATTTCTTAACCCAATAATCTCCACTATCACTTGAGAATTCATCCCAAACTGAAGAAGGAATACTTGCAGAATCACATTCTTTAGCCTTGAAGTGGTTAATTGAAGCTAAAGCATCTTGGTTTAAGTTAGTATCAAATCTAAATTTATAACCTTTGATTTGATATAACTTGTCATTAGCTGTTGTTTCATACCAATCAGCATTTCTTACAAATACGATATCGCCGTTATTTGCACCATTGATTCTCTTTAAAGTGTATGCACCAACTGATAAGACATTATCTGCAGCTGTTGTAGATTTATCTTCGGATTGGTTAGCGTAATTTTCAGGTTTGAAATCTTCACCAGTTCCACAAACTTCAGCATAGAAATCTGCGTTGATAGGTGCAATTAAAGCATCAGATAATCTATAGTATGAGTTAAATTCATTACAAGGAGTAACATATTCAATTTCAATAAATGCTTTATTTTGATCTCCACTCCATTCAGAACCATCTTCATTTACTAATTTGAAGCCGACACCTTTCCAAGCTTCATTGGCTTTTTCAGTATCCATGCCATCGCTACTTGCAGCATAATAAGCACTTGCACCAACAATTGTTGCATCACCAGATGTATATTGAGAAGCTCTATAATAACCGACCTTCTTTGTTAATAAGACTTTTAAAGCATAAACATAATCTTCAGCTTTTACATCTACATTATTCCATTTTGTTCTCTTATCAGATTCAGTCTTATATTTAATACCATCTGAAGCACCAGTTCTTAATTGGAATCTCCATTTACTAGCTAAACCAGTTGATTCATTTTTGTTAACAGCAACAGGCATAGTTTTAGCTAAGATTGGATACCATTCTGTAGTTAAATTAGAAGCTGAAGTATCATCATTTTTAATTCTTGTTCCAAATAATGATGATTCAAAATATGACCAGTAATCAGAAACTTGTGAGCCATCTGAATCTAATGCATTTAATGTTGTGATAGGAGTTGAATCATATCCATGATAGAATTCATTAACACCTGAAATTGTTGCATCATCATCAACAATTTGGAATTTAGAATCAGAAGCATCGATGCTGCCGTATCTAGCTAAACCGAAACCATAACCAGTAAGATAATCTGAATATGGGTACTTTAATCTTGAAGAAGCTAATGAATAACCACCATCTCCATATAAAGTTAAACCTGTTAAGTGATTCTTTAAAGCGTATTCTTCCAAAATACCTGTGATTTTTGCTCTTTCATCATAAGAGCTAGCAACATAGTTATAAGCACCATTTGCTGCATTTTGTGGGACTACTTTAGTTGATGAGCTTGAGCTAGCACTACTAGATGAGCTGCTAGAATCTGTAGGAGCACAACCTACAATTGATAATAAGGATAATAATGCTGTACATCCAAGTACAAATCCTTTTTTCTTTGCCATAATATTTTCCTCCTTGATATGACAGAAGTCTTTTTGTTGATTTATTTTTACCGACAAGACTTTCATTAGTTAATAATTTACTCAGTTAAAAACACACTGTCAACAGCAATTTCAAAAAACACATGTGTAATCGCTTACACAAGCTATTTAAAGAAAAATAATCGAAAAAAATAGATTAAATTTATCTAAAATCTTAAATCAACTTAATTGATTAAACCTAATTTAAAGAAATAGAGTAATTATTAACATATTGCTTAGATAAGCAAAAATAGACGATTGCAACAACTAAATAAACTAGACTTAATCCTAAATATATAAAGTAAGAATATTTATAAAAAGTATCTCTCTTTTCTTCTCTTTTATTATCCATATAAGCTTTATAATCTTGATAAGTATCACCATATTTAGCTCTATTAATTCTACCAAAAGCTCCAAATATAAATGTAAAGCCATATTTATAAGAATCTAAAAGACCAGTTTGATTACCAAAATCGAAAAAGGCAATAGCAACTAGTAAGCCAAAACAAGCAAATCCAGAATTAGAAACATCACTGGCATTTTTATTTGTGGATAATCCATATATTAAAAAGAATAACGCTAAGGATAAAACAATTCCGATTGTTGTCTTAATTATTATTTTTCCAATATTTGATTGATTAAATTCGGCTATTTTTTCTTTCATCTTATTATTTCCTTTTTAGTAAATATAAAATGATATGAAAATAAAAGCAAGAAAAAACTTGCCTAATTTCTTAGACAAGTCATAAAGTTTTATTACTTTCTGATACCTAACTTTTTGATTAAAGCGAGATATTCTTCATGGGATTTACCATCTAAATAAGATAATAAACCACTTCTTTGACCAACCTTAACAAATAAGGATCTCTTTGAAGAATAATCGTGTTTGTTAGCCTTTAAGTGTTCGGTTAAGTTGTTGATATCGTATGTTAAGATTGCGATTTGAACTTTAACATTACCGGTATCTTTTTCGTTGTCGCCAAATTCTTTAACTAATTCAGCTTTCTTTTCTTTTGATAACATTGTTTAATTTCCTCCTAAATGTTATTTTGCTTAGCTTATACCTAGTATTAATTTTTAGAGGTCAGTTAATACCAAGAGTAAGTCGCTCTAATAAGATATCATCTTTAAGCCAGTAATTCAATAACATTTATTGATTTTAACAATTTAAGAACCTATAATTTGTAATTAAAGGAGACTAACTACAATGAAAAAAGAAATCACTTTAAAAGATTTAGAACAATTTAAAAAAGATTATAATAGTTCAATATTAAATAGCGTTGCCGCTAACACTGTACAAAGAAATGGTGTTTTAAATTCCGCTTATCAAACTAAATCTACTTCTAGTTTAACTAATACCTTTTCTATTGAAGTAAAAGATACTGGCTCAATTACAAACCAAAAACAATCTGGAAGATGCTGGATGTTTTCTGGATTAAATGTCATAAGAAATATATTAATTAAGAATTTACACGTAAAAGACATCGAATTATCTGAATCATATCTAATGTTTTATGACAAATTAGAAAAATGTAATTATCAATTAGAAGCAGTTTTAGATACCTTAGATGAACCAAACGATTCAAGAACACTTAATTCAGTTATTAATTTAGGTGGACAAGAAGATGGTGGATTTTGGAATTTTTTTGTCGAACTAGTTAAAAAATATGGTATATGTCCAAAACAATGCATGCAAGAAACAAACCCTTCTTCCGCTTCTTTCCAAATGAATTCAATTATTCAAACTTTAATTACAAAAGACACAGCATTATTAAGAAATAAATATGCTAAAGGTGTAGAAAAAGACAAACTAGCTAAATTGAAAACTGGAATGCTAGAAGAAATATATAGAGTATTAGCAATATGTATTGGTATACCTTGTGAAGAATTCACTTTTGAATATATTGAAGATAATCCAATAAAAGAAGAAAAACCTACAAACAAGAAAGAAACTTCTCAATTTAGAAGAATAACTACAACACCTATTGAATTTTTCAAAAAATATGTCGAAGCCGATTTAGATAACTATGTCTTATTAGTTAACTGGCCAATTAATGGATTTAATATGTATCAATCATATATTTGTAAATACATTACTAATGTTTATGGTACTAAAGAAGCTGTTGCAATTAATGTTCCTATTAAAGAAATGAAAACTGCATTAATTAAATCTTTAAAAGATGGTAAATTAAGCTGGTTTGCATGTGATGTAGGTGCTTCTTCAGCAAGATTAGAAGGATATTTAGCTACTGAAATATACGATCTTGATAATTTATTCTCAGTCAAATTAAATTACGATAAAGGTGATAGATTGATGTATAAGGATTCTCAATGTACTCACGCTATGACAATCACAGGCGTCAATTTAATAAACAATAAACCAACTAAATGGAAAGTAGAAAACTCTTGGGGTGAACAAAATGGTTTTAAAGGCTATTATGTAATGTCAGATAATTGGTTCAACGAATATGTTTATGAAGTAGTTGTTGAAAAGCAATACTTATCTGAAGAAGTAATTAAAGCAATTGATACTAAACCAGTGGAATTACCTCCTTGGGCTCCTGTTAATAACTATTAATTAATAATTTTTGATAGAAAGTTAGTGCAAATTAGATGTACTAACTTTTTGATTTTTAAAATATAATATTTTATATAAATAGGAGATAACTTATGACTACAACTGAAATAATTTTACTTATTATCTTATTAATACAATCTATTCTTTTAATAATTAGTCTAACTTTATTTTTAAAAAGAAAAGACAATAAAGAAAAGGACAATTACAAAGAAGAAATCAACAATTTAAACGATCAAATAAGAAGTTTAAAAAGTCAAATAGATTCGTTGAATAATTTGTTATATCAATCTAGTCATTTAACAAACGAATCTATTATTAAATACAATCAAAACACGACTTCTAAATTAGATGAAACTCTTAATAAATTCTATAAAGACACCTATAGTTTCTTAGATAATAAATTAGATCAAATTGACCGCAAATTAAATGAGAAATTAGATTCTAATTTCAAAGAAAATAAGGATACATTATCAAAAATGATCGAATCCATGCAAATTGTAAAAGATGCTCAACTTCAACTTGAAGACACCCAAAAAGAGATAGTCAGTTTACAAAATTTATTATCTGATAAGAAAACTAGAGGATGTTTTGGAGAAGTTCAGTTAAATTCAATTTTATACAATGTCTTTGGTGAAAATGGTAAGAATTCTGTTTATCAAATCCAATATCGTTTACCTTTAGAAAACCAAGATTTAATTGCTGATGCTATTTTAAATTGCCCTAGCCCACTTGGATTAATTTGTATAGATTCAAAATTTCCTTTAGAAAACTATAGAAGAATGATTAATGAAGATAAGAAATCGCCTTTATATAAAAAATATTGTTCAGACTTTTCTAAAGATGTTAAAACCCATATTAACGATATTGCTTCTAAATACATAAAAGAAGGAATTACTGCTAATCAAGCGATTATGTTTTTACCTTCTGAAGCAATATTTGCTGAAATTAACGCTAATTTTTATGATTTAGTTGAATATGCTCAACAAAGAAATGTTTGGATTACTTCCCCTACTACTTTAATGGCATTTTTAACTACTGTTGCTACTATGTTAGAAAATATTAAATTTTCCAAGAATTTAAATGTTGTGAAGTCTAATTTAATGGCATTATCTAAATTATTTGATAATTACAAAACTAGATGGGATAGCTTAGTTAAGCACATTGAAGGTGTTTCTAAAGATGTAAAAGACATTACAATTACCACAAATAAGATAACTTCTAGCTTTACAAGTATCTCTGAAAACAAAGATTTCTTAGATGATTAATTAGCAAGTAATATAATCAAGCTAATATATTAAATATATTATAAGTATTA
Organism: uncultured Prevotella sp.; assembly: GCA_963639175.1. Classification (GTDB taxonomy): domain Bacteria; phylum Bacillota_I; class Bacilli_A; order RFN20; family CAG-288; genus Scatoplasma. Next base: position 4,701 of record CAVHUN010000049.1, on the reverse strand, counting down.
AAATTTAATCATTCTACTTTTATTTTAATGTGCTTTCTTGTAGAATATTATCGCTAATCAAGGAGGAAAAACAATTAAATGGAAGAACAAAAATTAGCATGGAGAGGCTTTAAAGGCCGCTTATGGAAAGAAGAAATTAACCTTAGAGACTTCATCATGGAAAATTTCACTCCTTATAATGGAGACGAATCTTTCTTAGAAGGACCTACTAAGGCAACAGATACCTTATGGGGTAAATTATCTGCTCTTCAAAAAGAAGAAAGAAAAAAGGGTGGCATCTTAGATATGGATACAGAAATCGTATCTTCTATCACAAGCCATCAACCTGGTTACATTGATCCAGAAACAAAAGATTTAGAACAAGTCGTCGGTTTACAAACAGATAAACCATTAAAGAGAGCCTTTATGCCTTATGGTGGTATAAAAATGGCCGAAGAAGCATGCACAACCTATGGTTATACTCCTTCTCCAAAATTACACGAAATCTTCACAAAGTATCACAAGACCCACAACGATGGTGTATTTGATGTCTACACTCCTGAAATGAAGAAATGCCGTCACAACAAAATCATCACTGGTTTACCAGATACATATGGTAGAGGAAGAATTGTTGGTGACTATAGAAGAATCGCTTTATATGGTATTGATGCTTTAATCGCTTATAAGCAAGAAGACTTTGCAAATTGTGGCGATGGCACAATGACAGATGATGTCATTAGATTAAGAGAAGAAATCTCAATGCAAATTAAGGCATTAAAAGAAATGAAAGTTATGGCTAGTAGCTATGGATTTGATATTTCTAAACCTGCCACAAATGCAAAAGAAGCTGTTCAATGGTTATACTTTGGATATTTAGCTGCTATCAAGACTCAAAATGGTGCTGCTATGTCTGTTGGTAGAATCTCTACATTCTTAGATATCTATATTGAAAGAGACTTAAAAGAAGGCGTTATCACAGAATCTCAAGCTCAAGAATTAATTGACCACTTAGTCATGAAATTCAGAATGGTTAAATTCGCAAGAATTCCTTCTTACAACCAATTATTCTCTGGTGACCCAGTCTGGGCAACATTAGAAGTTGCTGGTATGGCTAATGATGGTAGATCTTTAGTTACTAAAAACGACTTCAGATTCTTACACACATTAGAAAATATGGGACCTGCTCCAGAACCTAACTTAACAGTCTTATGGTCAACAAAATTACCAGATGGATTCAAAAAATACGCTTCATTAATCTCTGTTAAGACATCTTCTATCCAATATGAAAACGATGATGTTATGAGACCTGTTTGGAGTGATGATTATTCAATCTGCTGCTGTGTTTCTGCTACACAAACTGGTAAAGAAATGCAATTCTTTGGCGCTAGAGCTAACTTAGCTAAGTGCTTACTTTATGCAATCAATGGCGGTGTTGATGAATTAACTCACATCCAAGTTGGACCTGAATATAAAGCTATTACAAGTGAGTATTTAGATTATAATGAAGTCATGGCTAAATATGACAGAATGATGGATTGGTTAGCTGGTATTTATGTCAATACATTAAATGCTATTCAATACATGCACGATAAATATTATTATGAAGCTGCTGAAATGGCTTTAATCGATACAGATGTTAGAAGAACATTTGCAACTGGTATTGCTGGTTTCTCACACGTTGTTGACTCCTTATCTGCTATCAAATATGCAAAAGTTAAGGCTATTAGAGATGAACAAGGTATCACAACTGACTTCCAAATCGAAGGTGATTTCCCTAGATATGGTAACGATGATGATAGAGCCGATGAAATCGCTGTTTCCTTATTACATACTTTCTTAGAAAAGATCAAGAAACATCACACATATAGAAATTCTGAACCTACAACATCAATCTTAACAATCACTTCAAATGTTGTTTATGGTAAAGCTACAGGTACATTACCTGATGGTAGAAAGAAAGGTGAACCTTTATCACCTGGTGCAAACCCTGCTTATGGTGCTGAACAATCCGGTTTATTAGCTTCTTTGAACTCAGTCGCTAAATTACCTTATGTTTGGGCTTTAGATGGTATTTCAAATACTCAAACAATTAATACTTCTGCTTTAGGTCATGATGATGTAGAAAGAAAGAACAACCTTTCTCAAGTATTAGATGGTTATTTTGCTCAAGGCGCTCACCACTTAAATGTTAACGTCTTCGGAACAGAAAAATTAATCGATGCTATGGAACATCCTGAAAAAGAAGAATATGCTAACTTCACAATCAGAGTTTCTGGTTATGCTGTTAAATTCATCGATTTAACAAAAGAACAACAATTAGATGTTATTGCTAGAACCTGCCACAAATCCTTATAATGGATCAAGTAGTTGGTTATTATCAATCAATTGAAAGTTTTGCTTTAGTAGACGGACCGGGCGTACGCTCGGTCTTATTTATGCAAGGATGTCCATTTAGATGTCTATTTTGTCATAATCCAGACACTTGGCAATTTATTAAAACTAATCCTATAACTCCTAGTGAGGCATTAACTAAATTATTGAGATTTAAGCCTTATTGGAAAGATCATGGTGGAATCACCATATCAGGAGGAGAACCACTTTCTCAGATTGATTTCTTAATAGAATTTTGTAAGCTTTGCAAACAAAACAATATAAACGTAACAATTGATACAGCAGGTGGACCATTCACATTATTAGAACCATTTATTTCTAAATTTAATGAATTATTAAAATATGTAGATCTCATCATGTTGGATCTAAAATGCATCGATGATGATATACATAAAAAATTAACTGGAACTTCTAATAAAAACATCATCCAAATGTTTAATTATTTATCAAATATTAATTTCCCTATTTGGATTAGACATGTTTTAGTCCCTACAATCACTGATAACGATGAATTATTAGAAAAGACTTCTCAATTTATTTCAACATTGAAAAATGTAAAAAGAGTCGAAGTATTACCATACCATACTCTTGGATTATTTAAATATGAAAAGCTTGGAATTAATTATCCATTAAAAGGAATAGATGCTCCTAGTGATGAACGTGTTCAAAACGCAAATAAAATCTTAAAAACAGATTCTTATAAAGGATATTTAGAAAACTAATCTAAGTATCCTTTTTTGATGCAATTTTTATTGAAAAATCGGTTTATCTAAATTAATTTCATAGTTTTCTTTTCTTAAAGTATCTTTACTGTAACTATTAAAATCTATTGGTGGATCATCATTTATAAAAGCATCAATTTTATCAAAAGATATTACCATTTGATATGCTTTTAAACTATAAAATCTAGTTTTCATTTCTAAATGAATTAATTCTTTATATGGAGAAGAATATTTAGCATATAAATATCCATTTCTTTGATCAATATTGACTTTATAATTCTCTTTAATCAATAATTCATTATCTCTAATATAAGCTGAAGGAACTGGAAAAGAATAATAATTTATAGCATGTTCTAAATTTGAAGTAAGTTGATAAGGTAAATTTAAGAAAATGTTAAAATCATTAGGAAAACATTTATAATAAGCATTATTTCCCTTTGTAAATTTAACATATGTATTTTCTTTATAAGTATACAAAATTCCATTTACTTGCTTAGAATAATAATTGCTTATAGGTGTATAACAAGAGCCATTAATATATTTAATAATGCATTTATTTTCAGTATTTATTTCTATTTTAGCCATTATATCTAATTCAAGGATTGTATATTGTATATCTTCTAAATTTCCATCCAAAAAATAATAACCTGTTTTTATATGATAATATCCATCGCTAATAAGTGAATTGTTTTGTAAATGTGTGTCAAATTTCTTAACTTGTTCAATATTAGCAATATTATTATTCGAAAACAAATTAGAATTATCTTTGCAGCTTGTTAAAGCAAATAATATAACAAAATAAATATATTTACGTTTCATAATATTTGGCTTCCTTTTTAATACAACAAAAAGTAATTAACATATTCATCATTAAAATCCATCAAATAATAATTTGATAAATCAGGTATTTTAATGTCTAAATCATCTAAAGATATATAACTACAATTTATAAGTCTAGTATAATAATCACGATTTTTTTGAAAATAAGGAAATAGCGAAATTTTTACAACATATGATAATTCTTCTAACTTTTTAAAATCATTAGAAAATTTAAATGAAACATCTTCAATATAACTAGCTGATTTAAAATCATAATTAACACTTTGATTATTTGAAGAATAAATTTGATAAAAATGATAAATATCATTAAAACAATATAAATCAAAATTATCATATTCATCTATAACATATTCACTATCTAAAATTAAACTATATATAAAACGATTATCTATATTTTGATAATAAACATTATATTTCAAATTATCAGAGCATGTTAGTTCACGTACAAATGTACTTCCATCATATATATCATTTTCTTCAATAACGTATACTCCTTTTTTATCTGGAGTAGTAAATTGTCGATATTCAGCAGAAGAATAGCTTTTTTTATGAAATGTAAATTTCTTGATTCTATAATCAAACACTTTATTTGTATCATATTCAATTTTTTCACACGATTGATATTCAATAGCAGAATCTATATCACATAGATGTACATATTCCCCTTTATAAATTGTATATAATGAATAATTTACTTTATAAAATCCATCTGGTAGATAATTATGGTAATTCTTAGTCTTTTCTAGAAATTCTTGTTTAACACTATCAT
>CAVHUN010000048.1:7691-8133 GCA_963639175.1 uncultured Prevotella sp. | reverse complement strand
GTTCAAATTCATTTATAATATCAAAAGTTTGAATGCATAAATCATTTAAATCTAATTTGATATATTTTTTGTTTTCAATCACAGGTTTTAATAAATTTACTTTTTGAATAATTTCTTCTTTAATTTTAGAAAAATCACTAGCTTTTATAGTAAGTCCAAAAGCAAATGGATGTCCTCCAAAATTAATAAATTCATCTTTAAATTCTTCTAAACAAGAATAAATATTAAATCCGTTAATTCCTCTTCCTGAACCTACTAATTCTTGTTTAGTTTCATCTTTATAAGCAAATAATATAGCGTTTTTATTAGTCTTTAAAATATAATCATTAACAATTCCACCAATTAAACCAATAGGAAGTCCTTCAATTATCTTAATAGAAATTTTAGAATCAGTTTGATCGTATTCTAATTTAGATTTCACTTGTTTTATTATTTCAACTTT
>CAVHUN010000048.1:0-7681 GCA_963639175.1 uncultured Prevotella sp. | reverse complement strand
GGACAATTTTAAAAGAAATATCATTAGATGTAACTGGATAATTTAATAAATCATAATTATAATAAGCAGAATCTTGAACTATTTTTATTCCTTCAAATTTATCAAATAAAATCAAATTAAATTGAGGATAGATACATTTATTGATATTTTTAATAGCGTAATTTAAAATCAATAAATTCATATCTACTAATTCCATCATATCTGAAATTACAGCAATTCCAGCTAAAGTAACTACATAATCATCATATTCACCTACTAATCCATAATAAACTAGCATTGCTAAAAAAGCGGCAGAAATATTATATGTAGTATATTTGCAATAAGTTTGATGGATTAAATAATTACAATTAGGAATTCTATTTTCACTGACTTCATGGTGATCAATTATTACAACATCCATTCCTAAACTTCTAGCATAATCTACTTCTTCAAATTTAGTTATTCCATTATCAACACATATTATGCATTTATAACCTTTTTGATAAAACAAGTCTATCATTTCTTTATTTAAACCATAACCTTGTTTATATCTAGAAGGAATAAAATAACCAACATCTAAATCTAGCTTTTTAAAAGCGAGAATTAAAATGGAAGTAGATGTCATTCCATCTACATCATAATCACCATAAATAACAATTTTTACTTTATTTTTAATACAATCTTTCAAATATGAAATAGTCGAAGAAAATCCTTCCATATTAATAAAAGGATCCTTAATAAAAGATAAAGGCCTATCAATTTGACGGGCCTTTAAATCATATAAAGATAGATTGTAATATTTTAATAATCTGTCCTTAATATCCATATTTTAGAAATAGTCGTTAATTCCTGGAACAATAGCTTCAACAGGTTCATTTTTATTTTCAATAGGTTTTTTCTTATCTTTTTTCTTGAACTTGAATTGAATTCTCTTATATTTAATATCTTGTCTTAAATATGCAAAGTCATAATAAGAAACAAAGGCCATATAGAAATAAGAAATAACAGACATGATAACAATAATTAAGCCTAATGAGAATAATGAACTACCACCAGCAAATATACAGCATAAGCCGATAATTAAACTTGCTAAGTGAATTAATGAAGAAGTTAAGAATGTTTCTTTATAAGCTTGATTATAAAGTTTAATTTGATCTTCATAACCAGCTCTATTAGCTTTGTTTTCTCTTTTTAATTCTCTGAAACGTTGGAAGATAGGGACAAATGAAATTCCACTAATTAATATTCCAAAGTATACACCAAAGCTTGCAAATGAATTAAATGGAAGTCTACAAATTGCCATTAATGAAAGTGTAATTCCATATTCAATTGCTAAAGCGATACTTACTTGTCCAAATGCATAAATTCCAAAGAATAATAAATATAAAGCAATAATGAAGACAATTAATAATCCACTAGCTAAATAGAAATAGAAATTGTTATGAGCAATTTGACCATTGTATGAAGTACCAATATCAATGCTAACAGATGTATTTTGATATAATTTAATACCAAATTGATTAGAGCTAGCATAAGCTTGTAATGTAGCTTTTTGGTTAGTATCTAAGCTACCTTTTAACAATAAAGAAATATAAGTTGTATAAGTCTTTAAGTTATTTGAATCAAATGTTTCTACTCTATTAAATGTGTAAGATTCAACATAGCTTGAACTAAATCCAGCATCTTTTAAAGAATCAGAAGCATCGATGTTATTTGCAAATTGAGTATATGTAGTATATGTATCTGAATCAGCTACTTCTCTATCAGTGACAAATTCAATATCTACTCTATATTGATCTTTATAATCACCTTGGTTATTGAAGATATTATCTCCACCTTTAACTAAGCCAAATGTAAGGAATGTTGCTAATACTAATACACATGTTGCACATAAGATAGATAAATTAATCTTTTTCTTATTTTTAACTTTATCTACATTGACAAATTCTTTATTTTCAACTTTTGTTTCTAATTTACTTGTAAAGGTATTATTTACACCAAGTAAAGCTAAATTATTAGTTTTAGGAGAAGTAAATAACCAGTAAGATTGCCATTTAGTTAAATAATAAGTGACAAATGTTGAGAAAATGGAACCGATAACTAAATATCCGCAGAATACTTTAATCATTCCTTGACCAACAAAGAAAGTGAAAAGGGATGTAAAGAAGATTAATCCACCAATAATCAAATTGATTTTGAATGATTTTCTAAATCCTTCATAGTGGCTCTTTTCAATTGATCTACCCTTTTTGAATTCTTGTTGAATTCTTGTAAATGTATAAATAATTACAAATAATGAACTAATAATTGTAAATAAAACAGCTACGCAAGTTACAGGAGTAAAGACAAATCCGACAAAGTTAGAAACTAACAATGTAAACATTGTACTAACTGTAATTGATAAACCAGCGACTAACCCATTTAATGAGAAAGCTAATAATAAGCCGATAAATAACAATAATAAGCCAACTCCACTGCCAATTAATAACATATTTCTACTTGAAGTAGGTAATGTTGGATTAATTCTATTATCGTAGAGCTTTTTAACATCAAAGCCATAATCTGTGGCGTTTCTAGCATTTACATAGCTTCTTGCTGAAGCGATTGTAAATGAATTTTCATTTTCATCTGTATTTACTTTAACATAACCGACATCTTCATTATCAGCTTTTGAATAATCATCTGTTGATAATATAGCGATAATTTTCTTTCTTACATCTTGAACAGCTTCGATTTGATTTGTGGAATCACCAAAAGCTTTTACATATGTATCTTCATCAGTTTTATTTGCCCAAACAAAGATTTTCTTTTTATTATCTTCATCACTAATTTCATCATTTTTAGCTGTAAATTCGTTCCATTTAGCAACATTTCCAATGACAAATTTAGGTTGAGGTGTAGTTCCATCATAATCAAGAACCATTGTGTTATCTTCACTGCCTTGTAAATCAGAATAACTTACAACATCATTATTAGCGTTAGAAAATGTTAAGACTGTATTTGAAGTGACAACTCTTAAAATATTTTCATATTCAGCATCGGTGTTTGTTGATAATTTAACTCTAACTTTAGCAGAAGAAGTATCATCTGACATAACAACTTCAACATTGGAATTATTAACTCCAGCTAAGTCTAATCTAGCTGAAACTTTGCTAGCAATGTCATCTTTTTCTAAGTTGATTCCTTCACTTCTTTGAGTAAGTTGAATAACTGCCTCTTTAGAATTTGTATATTCAAGTGACAAATTATTTGAATCATAAATTGATTGAACATTGAATACTACCATTACAACTAAGGATAGTACCATACATATAAAAGCCCACAATCTTCTCATATTATTTTTCTCCAGTATCTAAAAGTATATACACGTTATTTACTTTATCATTTAAAGTTCAAAATTACAAGTTAATATATATAATATATATTACTTTTAAAATAGCATTTTTATCTTTTCTAAAATTTAATCAAAATTAATAAATAGAATCTTGATTATTGTATTTTGAAAGCCTATCTAAATGCTTATAAGCTTTAAAAGTCGCAACTCTTCCTCTACTAGTTCTATTTAGCATTCCAATTTTAACTAAATATGGTTCATAGACATCTTCTAAATTGACACTATCTTCCCCAATAGCAATAGCGATGTTATTTAATCCAGTAGGTTTTCCATTGTAACGGTCAATTAAAGTTAATAAATATTTTCTATCAATATCAGTTAGTCCATATTCATCTATTCCTAAATTAGTTAAGGCTGTTAAGCAAATTTGTTCAGAAATAAAATCTTGATTTAAATATGTTGCATAATCTCTAACTCTTCTAAATAATCTATTAGCAATTCTAGGAGTTCCTCTTGAACGAGTTGCTATCATATAGCAAGCTTGAGTATCTATTGGAAAATTCAACACTTTGCTAGTTCTTAAAATTATTTGAATTAATTCTTCATCAGAATAAAATTCAAAATGACCTAATATTCCAAATCTATCTCTTAAAGGCGAAGATAAACTGCCAGCTTTAGTAGTTGCCCCAATTAAAGTGAATGGCGGTAAAGGAATATTTATGCTTCTAGCTTGGCTATCTTTTCCAACTACTACGCTTAAATTAAAATCTTCCATTGCCCCATATAGTACTTCTTCTACTACACTAGGAATTCTGTGAATTTCATCTACAAATAATACATCACCTGGATTCAACGTAGATAAAATAGCAGCTAAATCTCCTGTTCTTTCTAATGAAGGTCCATTTACTAATTTGATATTAGCGTTCATGCTATTAGCAATTATATAAGCTAAAGTAGTTTTCCCTAAACCAGGAGGGCCATATAAAAGAATATGGTCAAGAGGTTCATCTCTTTTTTTAGCTGCTGAAATATAGATTTCAATTTCATCTTTAATAGCTTTTTGACCAATGTATTCTTCCATATATTTAGGTCTTAAACTAGAATCAATTTCCTCTTCGTTATTATTTTGATCTAATAAATTTTGATTTTCATTATTATTCATCTTATCTATTATTTAATTTCTTTAGGCCGTAAGTTATATATTCTTCTACACTCATCTTGCCTTGTCTAACATCTTTAAAAGCTTCATTTATTTCTTTTATAGAAAAGCCAAATGATTTTAATGCTTCAATAGCATCATCTAAGTTTTTATCTCCTGAAACATTAGCTTCTAAATTGATTTTGCCTTTTAAATCAAGAATGATTTGAGTAGCAGTTTTTGGGCCAATACCAGGCAAAGATTTTAAAAATAATAAATTTGAGGAATTAATTGCAGTTACTAATTCTTCTAATTTACAAGTACCAAGTATACTAATCGCACTTTTTGGTCCTACCCCTTTAACATTTATTAATTTAGTAAATAATAACTTTTCTTCAAAAGATTTAAATCCAACTAAGAATTGATCATCTTCTTTTACAAAAAAGGAGGTGTAAACTAAATATTCTTCATTTAAATTATATTCTTCAGGATGAGAAACAAAAACTAAATAACCGATGTTATTTACATCTATTACTATTGAATTCTTTTGATGAAGAACAACTTTTCCTTTTAAATAAAAATACATTTTTAATCCTGCCTATAACTTAATTGATATAATATAAATGAATAATTTAAGTTCTCTATAATATGTATCTAATCAGTAGATAATTATTATAAAAATCTACACTAGAAACTAAAAATATTATATGCTATTCTAACCTAGAAATAAAGTTATTAAAACTATTAAAAAACTTGAAATTATTAATTTTGAAAGGAAATAAATATGAAAGTACTTCTCTATTTAGAAAACCAAAAGATGATGTCAGCAAGTGGAATTGGACGCGCTTTAGCTCAACAACAAATCGCTTTAAAAGAAAACGATGTTGAATTCACTTTAAAAAAGAATGACACATATGATTTAGCCCATATTAATTCATATACTTCTGGTTCATATCACCTTTTAAAAAAGCTACATAAAAAAGGCTATAAAGTTATAGTTCACGCCCATTCAACTCATGAAGATTTAAAAAATTCTTTTAGATTAATCTGGTTATTACAACCATTTTACAATTTTTTATTAGATAGAATGTATTCAAAGGCTGATTTAATTTTAACCCCAACTCCATATTCAAAATCACTAGTTGAAAATTATAAAAAAGTAAACACTAAAGTGATCGCTATTTCAAATGGAATTAACTTAAAAGAATATGCATCAAATAAAGATTATGTAGAGCAATTCAAAAAATATTTCAATATAAAAGAAAATGAAAAAGTCGTAATTGGCGTAGGATTCTATTTTAAAAGAAAAGGGATAGATGACTTTTTTGATGTAGCAAGAAATTTCCCAGATGTAAAATTCATCTGGTTTGGTCATCTTTCTAAAATTTTAACTTCTTCTTATATTAATAAATGCATTCGCCATAAACCCAAAAATGTTATTTTACCTGGATATATTAAAGGAGATATTATTAAAGGAGCTTATCAATATGCTTCATGTATGTTATTTCCTACTAGAGAAGAAACTGAAGGTATTGTCACTTTAGAAGCTTTAGCAAGTTATTGTCCTTTAATTGTTAGAGATCATAAAGTCTTTGAAGGCTGGTTAGAAAATGGTGTTAACTGTTATAAAGGTAAAAATGTTGAAGAATTCACAAAATTAGTTGAACATTGTCTTAATACAAAAGATGAAGAAATAGTCAATAATGGTTATAAAGTAGCTAAAGAACGCGATTTAAAAATAATTGGCGAACAATTAAAAAAGATCTATGAAGATCTTTTACAAACCAAGATTGATAACTAATTAATTATCAATCTTGATCGACATATTCAAATTCAAAATCTTTAATTCTAATAATAGAGCCATCTTTTGCCCCTAGCTCTTTTAATTGTTCATTAATATTTAACGAATTTAGATATGAGAAGACTTTCATTAGACCTTGTTCAGATTTATAATTTGTACTTTCAATAAACTTTTCAAGTTCTTCACCACAAATTTCATAATGGTTAGGTGATTTTCTAAATATCTTGAATAGAGTTTTTTGATGAGGAGTATAAGTGTAACTTGTTTCGTTTTCTTCACTTGGTTTATATAAAGTGAAAGGTTTAGTTTCACAAATTAATTCATATGCTCTTCTTAAAAGAGGTTGAATTCCTTGTTTAGTAAGTGTGGAAATTTCAAATATTTGATATTTATCACCATATTTTTCTTGTATTTGCTTTTTAAACAATTCAGCTTTTTGACTAGCTCCTTCAACATCCATCTTGTTTAAAGCAATAATCATTGGTCTTTTTAATAAATCAAGATTATATGAACTTAATTCATTGTTGATTTTTTCAAAATTTGTAAATGGATCACCTTCTGGATAATTTACATCAACTACATGAATAATTGCTCTACATCTTTCAATATGTCTTAAAAAGACAAATCCAAGTCCTTTTCCTGAAGATGCACCTTCAATTAACCCAGGTAAATCAGCAATTACAAAATCTTCCCCACTTGGAAGCATTACTGTTCCAAGCATTGGTTCTAAAGTTGTGAAATGATATTCAGCAACTTTTGGTTTAGCGTTAGATACTACGCTTAATAAAGATGATTTTCCTACACTAGGTAAACCAACTAGTCCACAATCAGCAATTAATTTTAATTCTAAAATTAATGTTTTCTTTTCACCTGGTTGTCCATTTTCAGAAATTTTAGGAGCTCTATTTGTAGAAGTAGCAAAACATTTGTTTCCTTTTCCACCTCTTCCACCTTTACAAGCTAAATATTCCATGCCAGCTTTATTTAAATCAGCTAAAATATTGTGATTTTCATCATAAATTACTGTACCAGTAGGAACAGTTAAATAAATATCACTAGCAGCTTTACCAAATGAGTTTTTCTTATGTCCATTATCTCCATCATCGGCTTTTACTTTGATAGCGTGTCTATAATTTGAAAGAGTGTTAATTCCATCTTTACTTACAAAATAAATAGAACCACCTCTTCCACCATTTCCACCATTAGGGCCACCATATTCTACGCACTTTTCTCTTCTAAAAGAAACTGCACCATCTCCCCCTTTACCAGATTGAAGATATATTTTTGCTCTATCGATAAACATATTACCTCCTTTTTAATTGAACAAAAGCGAAACTAGTTCGCTTTAAAGAAGTATAACACTTCTTTATCTTTAAAAGATAATATATGTCATAAATATACATATACTCTTCTAGGTGATGTTAGACCT
>CAVHUN010000047.1:0-23375 GCA_963639175.1 uncultured Prevotella sp. | reverse complement strand
AAACCACATTAATTAATGGTATTAATGTTGAGAAATATTTAAATTATGTATTTGAAAACATTAATAAAGAACCTATAGAAAATCTATTACCATACTCAACTAATATTAAAGATACAATTAAGTAATTAGCTGAAATTCACCATAACGAAATTCAGTTTTTTTAAAATATTAGTGTGCTTTTTTAAATATCAGTGTAAAAATTTGACGTATACAAAAGATCAAAAATTAAATTTAAAAAGACTGTTTTCTAACCTATTTAATATTTAGATTTTCAAACAGTCTTGAATTTACTTATTGGTGACCTATACGGGATTCGAACCCATGAATGATACCTTGAGAGGGTACTGAGTTAAGCCACTTCTCCAATAGGCCATCAAATAATTTAAACATAATCATTTTTGTTTTTCAAGTGATACAATTTTCAATTTTAAGCTCTTAATATTAAATCTAAAGATTTAACATTTTACATATTTACATCTATTTTGGTATATAATGTATACAATGTTTGGAAGGAGAAAAAAATGATATCAAATTCAATTGCATTACAAGTAATTAATGAATGTTTATCTACAGGTGCTGATTTTGCAGAAATCTACCTTCAAGATAAATTCAATCAATCAATAATACTTTCTCATAAAAGAGTAGATAATTTCACCTCTAATTTAATATATGGAGCAAGTATTAGAATTATGTTAGGAACAAAATGCGTGTTTGGATATACTCAAGATGTTTCTAAATCTGGTTTATTAAAATTAGCTGACAAATTAAAAGGCAGCTTTAATGGTAATCAAACTGTCAAATTAGAAAAGTTTGATAGAACTTTAGTTGGTAAAAAACATCAACCGATTAAAGAACACTCTTCAATGTCAAGTGAAGATAAAATTGAATATTTAAAGAAAGCCGAAAAGACCATATACGATTATTCTGACTTAATTATTAACGCAAGCTGTGGATTATTACAAAACGATGAAAAAATCGAAGTTTTTAATTCAAATGGAAAACACGTTAAAGATAGAAGAGTTAGAACTAGATTAGTTATCTCTGCTGTTTCAAGTAAAGATGGCGCTTTTGAATCAGCTTTTGAAGGACCTGGTGCTTCTAAAGGCTTAGAAATATTAGATGAACTAAATCAAGTTGAAATCGCTAAAAAGGTTGCAAAAACAGCCTGTGATTTATTAGATGCCCCTGAATGTCCATCTGGTAAAATGACAGTAATTATTGGAAATAAGTTTGGTGGTGTTTTATTCCATGAAGCTTGTGGTCACCCACTTGAAGGAGTCGCTATTTCTCATAAAACTAGCGTATTCTCTGATAAACTTGGTCAACAAATCGCTTCAGATGTAGTTACTGCTATTGATGATGGCACTATTGATAATGGTTGGGGTTCATCTAACTATGATGATGAAGGTGAAAAAACAACTAAGAACGTCCTTATCAAAAATGGCAAATTAGTAAACTTCATGATGGATAATTTTGAAGCAAGAAGAATGGGTGGAAAATCAACTGGTGCTTGTAGAAGACAATCTTATAAATTCTTACCTACTACTAGAATGACAAACACCTATATTGCTAATGGCAAATCAACTGTAGAAGAAATTATTAAAGCTACAAAATATGGTTTATATTGTGTTTCATTTAATGGTGGTTCAGTTGATCCTTCCCCAAATAAATTCAACTTTACAGCTAGTGAAGCCTACATTATTAAAGATGGTAAAATTGATCATTTAGTAAAAGATGCCTCCTTAGTTGGATATGGATATGAAGTCTTAAAAAATATCGATATGGTAGCAAACGATTGTGATAGAGGTCAAGGAAATTGTGGTGCTAGCTCAGGAAGCATCCCAGTAGATGTTGGTCAACCTACTTTAAGAGTACAAAATATCACTGTTGGTGGTAGAGGAGGAAATAACTAATGAACACTAAAAAAATTATTGAACAAGGCTTAGCAAAAGGACTAACTTGTGTTGAATTAACAACTTCTGTCTCTAGTAAATTATCTATTTCCCTATTTAATGAAGAAATTGAAAATTTAACTTCTGCTAGTGATGGTGGATTATCAATTAGAGGATTAAAAGATGGTAAATTAGGTGTATTTTCTTCTGATAGAATGGACAATGCAATTGTCGATTTTGCTTTAGATCAAGTAGTTGAAAATTCAAAATATGGAATTCAAGCAAGTGAAGACATCTTCTTAAAACCTGGTCTTAAATATAAAAAGGTTCATACCTATTCTCCTAGCTTAGAAGAAGTAACAAGTGAACAATTTGTAAAAATTGGAAAAGAAATATCATCAAGATTACATTCTTTAGATAGTAGAATTGATGTAGTTCAAACAACAATTGAAGTTAGCAAAAGCGAAACAAAAGTTATTAATTCTAACAATTTAAAATTATCTTCAAAAAGCAATTCACTTCAAATTGTCACCTCACTTCAAGCTAAACAAGATAAAGAAATAGTCTCTAATTTCAATTACGCTATTGTTTCTTCTTTAGAAGAATTCAATATCGATGAATTTATTAATAAGACATTAAAAGATACTATTTCTCAATTTAATGGAGTTGAAGTTGACTCTGGTAAATACGATGTAGTCTTAAGTAGAGATTGTGTTGCAGTATTATTAAGCGTAATAATGGATCAAACATCCGCTTACCAAGTTAAGAATCACTTATCCTTATTTGAAGGCAAATTAAATCAAAAGGTAATGTCTAGCAAATTAACAATTTCAGATACTCCTTTAGCTAAGACTATATTTGATGTTAGCTTTGATGATGACTGCTACCCTACTTGCAATAAAACCATTATTAAAAATGGTGTATTACAAACTTACTTATTTGATTTACAAACCGCAAAAGATTTTAATACTACAACTACAGGTAACGCCCATTCAAGTGGTGGTAAAAATATCCCAGCTCCTTTCTTAATTACATTGAAAAAAGGAAAATTAAGCTTAGAAGAACTTTGTCAAAAAGTCGGCAATGGTGTTTATATTACTGATTTATCAGGTATAGGAACAGGAATTAACAGCCAATCTGGAGATTATTCTTTACAAGCTGGTGGATATTTAATTGAAGATGGCAAAATCACTAAATGCATTCCTTTAATGACAGTTAGTGGAAATATCTTAAAAGATTTAAATAGAGTAGGTGAAGTTGGAAGTGATTCTAAATTAACTTATTATGGAGTAAATACTCCTTCATTATTATTAAAGCAAGTCTCAATTTCTGGTAAATAATAAATAAAAGCAATTGAAAACACGCTCTAAAATGGGCGTGTTTTTTAATTTAAATCAGATAAATCAACTTTGTATTTCATGTCTTTTAGTTCATCTTTTTTAAAAAACATGATCATATAAATTGGTAAATATATTTTCTTATCGCAAACTTCAACATTATTATTTGACAAAATATATCCTTTTGATATTTCATGGTATATTGATAGTAGATTATCTAACGAATTTTCCACTTTTATAACCTATTTAATGGCAGTTTTATCCTTTTATAGAACTTTTGACTACTGCAAAAAAAAGTTTGTGGAGACTGTCAAGAAAGTTTGTGTTTTTTAATTTAGTCAGCTAATAAGTCAAAATCTAGACAATATTAAACTTTTTATATTAAAACTGTCTATTATTTTCTACATCATTATAAATTTTACAATTCTAGGGGTTGAAACCTAAAATATTTCATGATATATTTTAAATGCCTTAAGCAAGGCCATGCTAACTAGTAGACACGGATAATTGCCGTTATTAAAAGGAGACTTTTAATATAAGTGGTCAACATCTCTTATCGAAGCCAAGGTAAAAGATAACATTATTCAAATACTCTAGAAGTGTAAGCTCAAGCGTCGGAAGGTTTTTTTATTGGAAATCTTTTTTTGAAACTTACTCTTATTAGCAAAACTAATTAGGAGGTATTTATGAAACCAATAACAAAAAAAGAATGCATCAATTCTACTAATAAAAGAATTTATGAATTCTCAAAAAAATCAGTTGATGAAACACTAAAAGAATTCGAAGTTGATATTCAAACTGGTTTAAACGATCAACAAGTTGAATCGTCTTTTTCAAAGTACGGTTTTAACACACTTAAAAAAGCTAAAAAAGACTCAAAGTTTGTTAAATTCATCAAATCATTTTTAACTTTATTCAATTTAATTTTATTTGCAATCGCCATATTAAATGGGTTTATATCATATTATTTTCCAGAAAGTGAGAAAGATAAGAGTACTTTTTATATCACTCCTTTAATTATTTTAATTATCATTTTCATTTCTTCTTTAATTTCATATAGAGAAAATATAAAATCTGAACGTTCTGCATCTTGTTTAAAAGACTTAACTGCAACTACTTCAAGTGTAATAAGAAATGGAAAATTATGTGAAATCAACAACGAAGACTTAGTTGTAGGAGATATTATCAAATTCTCTTCTGGAGATATGGTACCTGCTGAAATAAAAATCCTACAAGCTAAAGATTTATACGTATATCAATCAAGTTTAACTGGTGAATCTTTACCAATTGAAAAAACTGTAGATTGTCAAATTAAAGATTCTACTAATATAAATCCATTTGATTTACAAAATATATTATTTAATGGTTCAAGTATAGTATCAGGAAGTGGTATTGGTATTGTCTTTGCAATTTCAAGTCAAACAATATTTGGACAATTAAATGATAAAGTCGTCCAAAAGAAAGTAAATTCTGCCTTTCAAAATGGCATTAATTCTATCACTAAATTATTATTGATATTAATTAGCATTATTGTTCCTATAATATTCTTAATTGATGGTTTTGATATTCATTTTGAAAATGGATTATTAGTTGTAGGAGATTACACTTCTTATTCAAGTTGGATTAACGCTTTTGTATTTTCAATTTCAGTTGCAGTCTGTTTAATTCCTTCTTTATTACCAATGCAAGTAGCCTCTAATTTAGCAAAAGGTGCTATTAACATGTCAAAAAAAGATGTCATTGTAAAAGATATAAATACCATATTTAATTTTGGCAGTATGGATGTACTTTGCACAGATAAAACAGGAACCTTAACAGAAAATAGTTCCACTTTAAGCAAATATTTTGATATTGAATTAAATACTTCAATTAAGATTCTTCGTTTAGCCTTATTAAATAGCTATTTTCAAACTGGTATTAAATCTATAATTGATAAATCTATTATAAATTATGCCACTTCAAATAAAGCAATATATGAAGTCTTGCAAGAAGGCATAACAAAATTAGATGAAATCCCATTTGATTTTAATAGAAAAAGATTATCGGTATTATTAAAAGACACAAATAATAAAAGATTTATTGTTTCTAAAGGTGCTGTAGATAACATGCTGCAAATTATAAGTTATGTTAAAACGCCTTTAGGAATAAGAAAAATAACACCAGAAGATGTTGCTAAAATTCAAGAAATAGCCCATCAAGAATCTTTAAAAGGTAAAAGAACGTTAATATTAGCTACAAAAGATGAATATCAAGATCAAATAAGCATAAAAGATGAAGTAGATATGACATTTATCGGTTTCTTATCTTTTGAAGACACTCCTAAAAAAGCTGCTAAAAAAGCCATTGAAGCCTTAAAAGAATATGGAGTAGCAGTAAAAATATTAACTGGTGATTCTTTAGCTAGTTCCCTTTCAATTTGTGAAGCGATCAATATTAAAGACATCAGTTATTTAACTGGTTATGATATTTCCTTAATGGATGAACAAACTTTACAAAAAGAAGTCGAGACTCATAACTTATTTGTAAAATTAACTCCGCAAGATAAACAAAGAATAGTCCAAGCTTTAAAAAATAACAAACACGTAGTTGGCTTTATGGGAGATGGAATAAATGATGCTTCCGCTTTAAAATGTGCCGATATTGGTATTTCATTTAAAGACGCTACTGATATTGCAAAACAAGCAAGTGATATCATCATGCTAGAAAACGATTTATCAGTTTTAAAAGATGGAATTATAGAAGGAAGAAAATCATATATAAATATGATGAAATATGTAAAAGGACAAACTTCTTCTAATTTTGGTAATATGATATCTCAATCAATAGGAGCTTTATGGATTCCATTTGCACCTTTAAAAGCCGTTCATATAATTATGCTAGATATAATTAGCGATGTATCTTGCTCAATGATTCCTTTTGATAATGTAGAAGAAAAAGATATTAAAAACCCACTTAATTTCTCTTTGAAAGAAATTAGAAGTTTCATGTTTACTTTTGGGCCATTATCAAGCTTATTAGATATGGCTTCATTTGCAATCTTGTTATATTTTATTTGCCCATTCATGTTAAAAGCAAATGGTGTAAATTATGTAAATTATTATAGCTTAGATCAAACAAACAAACTGTTATTTATTGGCATATTCCAGACTGGTTTCTTTATTGAATCTTTAATTACTCAAAATGTCGTATATACTTTCTTACGTTCTTCTAGAATTCCACTTATTCAAGCTAGACCATCTATTACTTTAACTTTGGGAATTATTGTCTCTTGTTTAGTTGGATTCTTTGCAGTTTATGTTCCTATTATTAATCAAACATTTGATTTAGTAAGTATCACTCCTATATACCTTTTAATATTACTTGCTGAAGTAATAATTTATGGAATATTAACTCAATTTGCTAAAAAGTTCTACATTAAAAGATTCTCTAAATTGCTTTAATTCTCATCTTCGTCTTTTTTAATCTTAGCTCGAGGAAAACAATTATTATAAACCTGTTTCATTTGAGTATAAGAAACGTGAGTATATATTTGAGTAGTACCAATAGATTCATGCCCCATTAGTTCTTGAATTACTCTTAAATCTGCCCCATTAGCTAACATTGTAGTAGCAAAAGAATGTCTAAGTTTATGTGGATGTAATTTCATATAACAGTTAGACTTCTTTTCTATTTCTTTTAAAATATATTCTAATCCTCTACTAGTTAATGGTTTACCATTATTATTTAAAAATAAATATGTATTAATAGTGTTTGTCTTATTTTTAGCAAGTAAATTATTTCTAGTTTGTTCTAAATAATTATTTATAGCTGACTTTGCTGAAACTGAAAAAGGCACTATACGCTGCTTATTTCCTTTACCTACTACTCTAATTACTCTATTTTTCATATCAATATTTTGATATTTTAAGCTGATAATTTCACTTGCTCTTAACCCACTTGCATACAATAATTCAAGTATAGCTTGGTCACGATATTTTAAATTATCAGTTCTAGCCATATTTGCTTCAAATAACTGTTTTATTTCTTTTTCAGTTAAAAAATCAGGTAATCTTTCATCTAATTTAGGTGAATTTATATATTCAAAAGGATCGTTTTTTATATAACCTTGAGAAAATAAAAACTTATAGAAATGCTTTAACGAGGCAAGATTTTGTTTAATAGTAGGCTTAGATAATCCTTTAGTAGATAAATTTAATAAATAGCCTCTAATAATTGCAGGAGTTACTTCTGTATATCTAATCCCATTTACTTTAATAAATCCTAAGAAAAAAGAAACATCTTCCATATATGACTTGCATGTCAAATTGGAAAAGTTTCTTTGTAATTGTAAATAAGAAATAAATTCTTTTAATTCTGATGAATAAACCTTTGGTTCTTCTTGTCTTGGCATAATACAATTATAGCTTAATTTTATTTAACCAATTAGAAATACTTGCTAAAGATTTATCATAAATTGCTAATTTGTTTCTTTTATCATATGATTGTAAAATTCCATAACAAGCATTTATTGGTGCAAAATTCTTACTTGAAGACATCACTAAATAATTAACTAAGCTTGCTAACATGGTATCTAAAGGTAAATATTCAATATCTTGATTATTTAATCTCATCAACGCATAATAACTTGCTAATAAGCCACTAGCAGCAGATTCTACATATCCTTCTACTCCAGAAAATTGACCACCTATAAAGATATTAGGATGTCCTTTAATAGAAAGATCTCTATTTAAACATTTTGGAGCGTTTAAATATGAATTTCTATGCATTAAACCAAATCTAGCAAATTTAACATTTTCCATTCCCTTAATAGAAGAAAAAACTTTTTTTTGTTCTTGATAAGTTAAATTAGTTTGAAATCCTACCATACCATATAAATAACCACCAACATCATCTTTTCTAAGTTGGATGACTGCATATGGATCAATATCATCAGTTTTTAATCCTTTTGGTTGTAAAGGACCACATCTTAAAGTGTTAGGTCCTCTAGCTGCCATTACTTCAATAGGTAAGCATCCTTCAAAATGATCAAAATCATGCAATTCAACTCTTTTAGCATTTACTAATAAATCATTAAAAGCGTAATATTCTTCTTTATTTAAAGGAATGTTTAAATATTTGCCTTCGCCTTTATCAAATCTTGACTTGTAATACATCTTAGAAGTATCTAAGCTATCAAAATAAACTAAAGGAGCTGCAGCATCAAAAAAGGAAAAGCAGTCTAAACCAGTGATATTTTTAAATGAATTGAGAAATTCTTCATCCGATAAAGGGCCAGTGCAAATTATATTGATTTCATCTTCGTTAAAAGAAGTGACCTTTTTAGAAATAACATTAATATTTGGATGATTTCTTATTTTTTCATCTATATAAGATGAGAATAATTCTCTATCGACTGCTAAATCACTTCCAGAAGGAATTTTAGCGTATTTAGCTGCCTTGCTAAATATACTTCCCATCAATTCAATTTCAGCTTTTAAAAGACCACAAGCGTTATCTTTTGCTTCGCTTTTTAAAGAATTAGAACAAACTAATTCTCCAAATTTAGAAGAATGAAAAGGTCCTACTAAATTTGGCTTTTGATCATATAAATCTACTTTTATGCCTTTATTAGCAAGAAAATAAGCTGCGCTAGTTCCTGCTAATCCGCCTCCAATTACATTTACTTTTTTATTCATTTTCTTTATTTTCTTTTAATTCTAATTTTTGAGTGAACTTACATTTTGGATAATTACTACATCCATAAAAAGGACCATATTTAGAATTTTTTACTACTAATTTTCCAGTTTTACATTTTGGACAATCGCAGTTTTCTAATCTTGTATCATATTTTGAAGAAATATCTACACTCTTTTCTTCCTTGTTAGTCAAATTCTCTGTATATTTACACTTTGGGAAGTTACTACATGCGATAAAGCGTTCACCTTTTCTACTTGTTTTATAAACTAATTGTCCACCACAATTTGGGCATACTCTATTTTCTACAACTTCATCTACTTTTTCTTCTTTTTTAATATAATGGCACTTTGGGAAATTACTACATGCTACAAATTGACCATATTTACTCTTTTTATAAACTAAAGGAGAGTTACAAATTGGACAAAGTTCACCTGTAGGAACATCTTTGACTTTTTCCATATTTTGCTTAGCAAAATCCAATTCTTTTGTAAATCCAGAATAGAAATTAGATAAAAGATCAACTTTAGAAGTTCCACCTTCTTTTATTTCTTCAAGCTGAGTTTCCATTTCTTTAGTATATGAATAATCCATTAAATGAGGGAAATATTTAACTAATTGTTCTACAACTAACTTACCAGATTCAGTAGGAGTTAAAATGTGTTTAGTAGATTCAACATATTCTCTATCTACTAATGTAGAAATAGTTGAAGAATAAGTTGAAGGTCTACCAATACCTTTTTCTTCCATTAATTTAACTACACTACCATCATTGTATTTACTAGGTGGTTGAGTTTGTTTTAATTTACCATCGAGTTTAACTAATTTAATAGTAGGTTTATTTTCACTATTTGATTTGCTAGCATTTAAAATATCTTCAGGTAATTCAGCTAAACCTGTTTTTGTACTAGTAAAGCCATTATCTTCAAAAGCTTGACTAAAGCCTTTAAATTTACATGTAACTGTTTCAGTTTTGAATGTATAGCCATTAGAAGTCAATTTTATTGTGCAAACAGCATCTTCTTTTGGTTTCATTAAGCTAGCTATTGTTCTTGCATATATTAATCTATATATGTTGTACATGTTATTAGGAAGCCATTCTTTTGCCATACTAGGAGTGAAATTTAAATCGATTGGTCTAATAGCTTCATGACCATCTTGAATAATTTCATCGTTCTTTTTCTTTTTAGCAGAAATATGTCCTGATAAATTATTTGCACCGTATTTATCGATAATATATTGATTAGCAGTCTCAACAAATTCAGGGGCTAATCTAGTTGAATCAGTTCTAATATATGTAATTAAAGCTTTAAATTCACCATTAATTAAAATACCTTCGAATAATTTTTGAGCTAAAGAGGAAGTGGTTTTAACACCATATCCAAATCTAGAAAAAGCTTCTTGTTGTAAACTTGATGTAGTAAATGGTGGTTTAGGAGAAGAAACTCTAGTTAAATATGTTGCTGGTTCAACTATAAAATCTTCACCTAATTCATTTTTGATTTGTTCATATTTTTCTTTTGAATCAATACTATATGGTTTAAAAATATTTCCATCTTTAGAATACAAACTAGCTTTTAAAGAATCTTTTCCAAAATAACCATCAATATCATAATAATCTTTACTGACAAATGCATCGATTTCCTTTTGATGTTCAACTATCATTCTTAAAGTGACTGATTGAACTCTACCAGCAGATTTAGTTTTAATTTTACTCTTCATCAAATCTGATAAATCAAAACCGATAATTCTATCTAATATTCTTCTAGTTTCTTGGCTAGCTACTAAATCCATATCAATATGACCAGGATTATTAATTGCTTTTAAGACTTCTGATTTTGTAATAGCGTTAAATGTTAATCTTTTGACTGTTTTAACATCTAAATCTAATACTTCTGCTAAATGCCACGCAATAGCTTCCCCTTCTCTATCAGGGTCTGTTGCCAAATAAACTTCATCAGCTTTTTTAACATTATTTTTTAATTCTTTAATTATTTTTTCTTTACCAGCGATAATTTTATATGTAGGTTTAAATAAATTATCTACATCAACTCCAAATCCATTTTTTCCAGAAGTAGCTAAGTCTCTAACATGACCAACACTAGCCATAACTTTATATTCGCTTCCTAAAAATTGAGATATTGTATGAGTTTTATTAGGTGATTCTACAATTACTAATTTCATCTATATAAGTTTTCCTTTTTGAATAAGTCCTTACCGATTATGCAAATTGCTTTAAAATTTGTCAAGAGGTATTTTTTAAATTTAATAGAAAAAATCCAATATTTTATTGTTTTATGACAATTTTATCTAGTAAATAATCCATATCATCTTTACTTAGATAAGAATACGCACCATCTTGAATAAGCTTATTTGTAAGGTCAAATTCACTATCTACTCTATTTGGAACACATATGACACTTTTACCAAATTCAAGGGCGTAATTTGATGTGATACTTGTCCCTGATTTAGTTGTTCCTTCAATAACACATACAATATCACTTGCTCCAGCTAAGACTCTATTTCTTAAAGGAAAGTGTTCACTTTTTGGTGGAATATCAAAACAATATTCAGAACATACTAATCCATTATTAGTTTTACAATATTCATAAATTTGGCTTGATGATTTTGGATATATACATTCAATTCCACTTCCTAGAAAGCTCACTACTTTCATGTTGTTTTCCATAGCTTGAATTTGACTAATTGAATCAATTCCTTTTGCCATGCCTGAAATTATAGCGACTTCTTCTTTTTTCAGTGCTAATTCATTAACTATTTGCTTTGTAATTGCTTCTCCATATCTAGAGGCAGTTCTAGACCCTATTATTCCAACTTTTTTATAATTAGATAAAATTGATAAATCACCATAATAAAACAAAGCTAAAGGTGGTTTATTTATGCTTTTAAAGCATTTAGGATAATCTTCATCTACAATTGTGACAACTTTACTTTTAATATTAGATAAATATTGTTTTAAAAGATCATCATCTACCTTTTCTTTTTGTTTTAATGCCCATAATATATCATCTAAATTTGATTGATATTTACAGCACATGTATATTACTACTTCTCTAGGACTAAGTTTACTTCCCATTCAAATAACTCCTTTTATAATAAATAGGAAATAAAAGGAATAATTTTATAATTACTTTTCTAAAACTTTCTTAACTGGTCCAAATGTCAATCTATAAATATCTTCTTTAATACCATATTGATTAATTAATTCAATATGTCTTTTAGTAGGATAACCTTTATGCTTTTTTAATTCATATTGAGGATAAAGTAAGTCTAGTTGATCCATAATTCTATCCCTAGTTACTTTAGCTAATATACTAGCAGCACCAATATTTAATGATTTAGCATCCCCTTTTTTCAAAGCATCTAATTTAATTCCATATGTATTATTTAATTTCATATAATCAGTTAATAAATAAGAAGGATAAATGTTGTGCTTAATCATATCATCTAAGGCTTCTTGCATGCCCAATCTACTTGCTTCTAATATATTAATCTTATCGATTGTTTGACTTGAAATTACTGAAATATGATAAAAAAGAGCTTCTTTAATAATTAAATCGTAGGCTAAATCTCTTTGTTTAGGAGTCATCTTTTTTGAATCGTTAATAATATCAGCATCAAAATCTGGTTTTAAAATAACTCCGCTAGCAACAACTGGTCCACATATTGGACCTCTTCCAGCTTCATCAAATCCAGCAATTAAATCATCTTTATTAATTCTATATGAATCATCAAATTCTTTATGGACGCTCATCTACAACTACCCTTCCTAACATTCCATTTCTAAATTCATTTATAAATGTGTTTTTAGCTCTAGAAATATCATAACTATCATTTTTTAATAAGAACTTTCTACTTTTAGCAATTTCAAGATAAAAATTAGAACTATCTAATAAAATTGATTTATCTATTTGATATCTTTCATATACATAATCTTTATAATTATTTAATATAAATTCTCCTAAAGAAGAATATATTTCTTCCATATTAATCGCCTCATCTTTAATTGAGCCAATCCAAGATAAATGATAAATAATATCTTTAGACTCATAATTTGGAGATAAAACGCCTGGAGTATCAATTAATTCGATTTTAGAAGAAACTTTAATCACTTGCATAGATTTAGTATGCCCTGGCTTATTTGCGACACTAGCCCTATTTTTATTAGAAATAGAATTAATCAAAGTAGATTTTCCAACATTAGGAATGCCAACAATTAAACATCTTGAAGGAGGTGGCACTAAATTAAACTTCTCATATTTTTTAATCTTAGCTGTTTTTATAGATTCTAAAAATTTAATTAAGTTAGCAATGTCTTTTTTATTTTTTAAATCTAAAGGAAAACATGTGTAACCTTTTTGCTCGTAATATTTAATAAAATAATTTAATTTATCTAAATCCGCTAAATCCTTTTTAGAAAATAACATCACTTTAACTTTAGAACTAATTATCTGCTCTAAAGTGTTATTTAAAGAAGAAATAGGGGCTCTAGCGTCAGCAATTTGAATTACAATATCTACATTATTAATAATTTCCTTGATTTGATTTAGAGTCTTTTGCATATGACCAGGAAACCAAGATAAATTCTTTTCTGTCTGATTAGCCATTCTATTCTCCTTTTTTAGAAGATAATTTCTTCAAAATTTCTTTGTAATTATCAATTATTTTATATTCACAATTATCATCTATATATTTTAAATCTAAATTTGAATCTACTAAGCTTAAATATATGTTATTAGCAAGAATATTATAAGGAGTATTCAATTTAGAAATTTCATCTAATTTATTATCATAATTTGATGAATAAATAACAATATAAACATTAATAAAAACCATTCCATTATTAGAAATATAATCATTTAAATAATTATTTAAAACCAAATAATTATCGTACATATTTGAACTAATAAAAATAAATGCATTCTTATTTTTAAGATATACTTCCCCATTTATATTATCTATATTAAATGATTTTTTCTTATATTTTAATTCTATTAATTTATCAATTAATTCTTCTTTATTAATATTGAAATTAATACTTTTTAAACTGCTTTTATATTCTTTATATTCTTTTAAATCAGAAGAATTTTTAAAGATATACCAGGCTAAAAAACAGCAAATTAAAAATGCTAATATTCCTACAAAAATATTTAATATTAAGCTAAAATTCAAAAAATAATAAATAAAGCAAATTGCCCCTATTGCTACTATAATAAGCAAAAGGCTATAACTTAAGATTTTAATTAAGTAATTTAATTTCTTATTCACAAAAAAATTATATCAAAAAAGTCACACCAATATGGCATGACTTATTAAATTCAATTGTAAGATTAGAGCTTTTCAACCAAACGAGCTGATTTACCAGATCTTTGTCTGAGGTAGAAAATCTTCTTTCTTCTGACTTTACCATGTCTAACAACTTTAATTGAAGCAATTAAAGGAGAGTTGACAGGGAAATTTCTTTCAACGCCGACATTGCCAGACATTTTTCTAACAATGAAGGTTTTGGAAACTCCAGATCCTCTAATAGCGATACAAACGCCTTCGAAAACTTGGACTCTTTCCTTACCATTTTCGATGATACGCACAGAAACTCTTAAAGTATCACCAGTTGCAAAGTCAGGAAGATCGTTTCTTAATTGAGTTTTTTCAATTTCTTTGACTAAATTCTTGTTCATACGTTCCTCCTATATTTTCGTGATTTACTTAGTGTTCATAGATGTGACTTCTCTAGCGGAACAACAAAGGTCAATAAAAGACCTTGTATATATTACTACATATCAAAGTAAAAATCAATATCAATGAAAAATATTCCAAGCTAAGCTAGACCTAGTCCTGCTTCTTATTTACTTGATTTAAAACATCTGATAAGAACAATTCATTTTCTTTAATAATTAAATTATTCATTATTTCAAATGCATCATCTTTTGCGCATTTAAAGATATTTTCATCATCGACAAAATTAGCGACATTTAATAAAGAACTACCAGTTTGTCTTAAACTTAATAAGTCTCCCCCACCCCTTAATTTTAAATCGTAAACTGCAATTTTTTCACCATCGTTATTATTAGCAAGGAAATTTAATTTTTCTAAAGCAATAGGATCTTCTTTATCATAAACAAA
The DNA here is from genome assembly GCA_963639175.1 of uncultured Prevotella sp. Taxonomy (GTDB): domain Bacteria; phylum Bacillota_I; class Bacilli_A; order RFN20; family CAG-288; genus Scatoplasma. Next base: position 8,329 of record CAVHUN010000047.1, on the reverse strand, counting down.
TAACGCTAATCCTCCATTTCCACTTCTTCCAATTCTCCCTCTAAGTTGATGTAAGCTAGCTAAGCCAAAATAATTAGCCTCATATACAATTAATAAAGAAGCGTTTTTAACATCGATTCCAACTTCAATTAAAGAAGTAGAAACTAATATTAATTTCTTTCCACTTTTAAAATCATCATATATTTGATCTTGTTCATCCTTTTTAGTCTTTCCAGTTAATAAGGCTACATTTTCTATTCCAAATTGACCTACTAATTCTTCGTAAATAAATTTCGATGATAATTTTGAAGATTCTTCATTTTGCTCTATTTTAGGAGCTACAACATACACTTGCTTTTTCACTTCTAAGGCATGATTAATCGCTTTAAAAATTAAAGGAGAATTAGAATTAACAACCTTAGTTTCAACATTTCTTTTGCTAAATGGAAATTCTTTTAAACACGAGACATCTAAATCAGAAACTATAATCTTAGTTAGAGTTTGAGGAATAGGAGTAGCTGACATCATTAAAGTATCAACTAATTCACCTTTTTTTATTATTTCTTCCCTTTGATTTACTCCAAACTTATGTTGTTCATCTATTACACATAGACTTAAATTTTTATACACAACTTTTTTCGAAAATAATGCGTGAGTCCCAATAATAAAATCATAATTACCATTTTTAATGTCTTCTAATTGCTTTTTTGAAGAATTATTTCCATCTAAAAGACATATTTTAATATCGTAATCTTTAAAAGTTTCTATAGCGTTTAAATAGTGTTGTTTTGCTAAGGTCAAAGTAGGAGCTAATAAACAAGATTGCCCATTTCTTAAATAATTAGCATACATGCTAATAAAGCTAACAATAGTCTTTCCTGTTCCAACATCCCCTTCAAGCAATCTGTTCATTATTTTTGATGAATCCATATCTAGGACTATTTCTTTTATGCTTTTTATTTGATCAGATGTTAATTTATACGGTAGTTTTAAAATAAATTCATTTATTTTTTCTTTTGGAATTGGTTCTCTAATTTGTTTTTTTATTTGCTGTTTATTTTTATAAGTATATAAATTATAAGTAGCATATTTTAACGCCTCTATATATTTAAAAACTCTTAAACCTCTTTTTATTGTTTCTTCGCTTTTAGGAATATGAACATCTTTAAAAGCTTGATATAAATCTTCTAATTTATATTTTTTAATATATTTAGATGGAATGTTATTTTGAATATAATCTTTATTTTCTTGTAATAATTCATTTACTAAAATATAAAAATTAGACTGTGAGACTCCAGTTGGTAAACTATAATATGGCTTATAAGGATTTTGAACTAACAAATTGTTGTTTGATAAAACTAAGCTTACAATAACTGCCTTCATTTTTAAAGAATAAGTTCCAAAAAAGTATAAATCACGTCCAGATTTTAAAATTGTTGAATAAAATTGCTGACCCATTATAATACCTTTAATTGATGATTTAGATTCATAAGAAAAGATATCAAATCTAATAATAGATCCTCCTTTAATAAGGATAATATTTTTAGCATATCCAAATAAAGTTAAGCTTTTATAAGTGGTTGGAACACTATCTAAGACATCCACTTGTAAGCTATCATATCTTTTAGGAAATCTTCTTAATATATCTAGATAAGTATCTGCGTTTAATTTATCAAATATTTGTAGTCTTTTTGCTTTTTCCATATTTATTATTATATCTTATATAACAATATATAGTATCTAATAACTTTTTTAAGAAAATCTTTATTAAGAAATTAACTTCTTATCTTTTTAAAGATATGGATACATAAATAATATTTTTATAATAAAAAGATTTAACTTTAAAATTTCAAACTTAGTATTTTACTTTTTCCATTCTTTTACTTACCTTGTTCTATCATTTTTTTATATTTATTAACAAAATAAAAATGGGCACACAATCTAATGTACCCACTTAATATTATTTATTTTATTCAACAGAGATGATATAAGAATAAACAGGTTGTAATCCATCTTTAATTTCTAAATCTAAATCAGGATATTCATTCTTGATATATTCTTCTACTTCTTCTTTTTCATCTGCTTTTACATCTTCACCAACAAAGATAGTAATTAAAGAAGAATCTTCATCAATCATTTTTGTTAATAATTGTTTAAATGTTTCTTTCTTAGAAGGCAAGGAAACGACAATCTTCTTATCAAAGATTCCCATAAATTCATCCTTTTTAACTTCTACACCATCAATTTCTGTATCTCTAATTGAGAAAGTAATTTGACCAGTTTTGACGTTTTTAAGAGCTTCTTCCATTTCTTGTTTATTTTCATCAACGCTAGCTTCTGGATTAAACATCATGCAAGAGACCATACCTTGAGGAACACTTGTTGAAGGAATAACTATAACTTTACAATCTTCAACAACGTTACTTGCTTGATTTGCAGCCATAATAATATTTGAATTATTTGGGAAGATATATACAACATTAGCATTTACTAATTTAATAGCTTTTACAAAGTCTTCAGTAGATGGATTCATTGTTTGACCACCACTGACAATATAATCAACACCAATATCTTTAAACATTTGTTCTATACCTTTACCAGCACAGCAAGAAATTAAAGCGTAATCTTTTTTAGGTTCTACTTGTTTTTCTTTTAAATGTTCTTCAATTAATTGAGACTTTGCTTCTCTTTCTTTTTCAACTTCATTTAAAATTTCTGAATGTTGTAAAGACATATTTTCTACTTTGATTTTTACAAATTCACCATATTGTTGAGCAAATGTTAATACATTTCCTGGGAACATTGTGTGAATGTGAACTTTAACTAAATCATCATCTCTAACTGAAACAATTGAATTACCATGACCAGTTAAGAAAGACTTAAATCTAGCTTCTGAGAAATTTCTCTTTCCTTCTAATTTATCTATGCTAGGTAAACGTAAAATAAATTCTGTACAATAACCAAATTCTTGGTGTTCTAATTTAGCTTGAGCATTACCAGTGACTTTAAGTTGTTCAGCTGCTTTATCAACTACATCTAAAACTTCTGGCATGTTCTTTTGAATAATATCATTTTTTAAAGCCTTAACAAAGCCTTCAATTACCTTACAAAAACCAGCTCCACCTGAATCAACAACACCAACTTGTTTTAAAACTGGTAATAAATCAGGAGTTCTAAGTAAGCTATCGCAAGCTTCTTTATAGAAGATTTCCATAGCTTCAGTTATAGACATATTTTCTCTAGCTTTTTTAGATAACAAGTCACTTGCTTCTCTAATAACAGTTAAAACAGTACCTTCAACAGGTTTCATAACTGCTTTATAAGCGACTTTTTTACCAGAAATAAATGCATCTGCTAATTCAATAGCATCAACTTCTTCTTTTCCTTCTAATCCTTGAGCAAATCCTCTAAAGATTTGAGATAAAATAACACCAGAATTACCTCTAGCGCCAAATAATAAACCTCTTGAAAAAGCTTTAGCGATTTCAGAAATTGATTTATCGTTTCTATTAGCAATTTCTTTTAAGCCACTTGACATAGTCAAGTTCATATTTGTACCAGTATCACCATCAGGAACTGGGAAGACGTTTAAAGCATCTACTTCAGGATATGAATTGTATAAATTATTTGATCCTGAAATAATCATTTGTTTGAAAATAATACCATCTATTTTGTTCATGTTAATAAATCCTTTTTGAATCTTACTAAGAACTATATTTTTAATTTATAAATCATTCCTAGGGTGATTCTTATAAATAGAATTATTAGATATTTAAGCCTAAATCTAATAGCAAAAACCATTTAAAGAGGTTATATTACCTAATAATTTTTCCTTTCCTCACTTTATATAAAGTAGACAAAACAATATATCCATACGATATAACACAATAATTATATATATTCATAAAAGTTTATGCAAGTTTTCTAATGCTTAGCTAGCTATTTATAAGCTTTTTAAAGTGGCTTTTAGTATTTGTTTAGTTAATTAAAAAGGACTGATTTTAAAAATCATTTTAATTTTTATCAGTCCTTATTGTATTTTATTCAAAGGCGAATTGAGAATTATATAAGCTAGCGTAGAATCCATTTAATTCCATCAATTGATTGTGGGTTCCTTGTTCTACAATATTTCCTTCTTTCATAACTAAAATTAAATCAGAATTCTTAATTGTAGAAAGTCTATGTGCAATAACAAACGATGTTCTACCCTTTGTAATCTTATCCATTGATTCTTGAATAACTTCTTCTGTACGTGTATCAACATTACTTGTAGCTTCATCTAAGATCATCAAAGGAGAATTTTTCAACATAGCTCTAGCAATTGTAATCAATTGTTTTTGACCATTTGAGACATTAGATTCTTCACTAATCACAAAATCTAAACCACCAGGTAAAGACTCTACATAATGAGTTAAACCAACTTCTGCTAAAACTTCATATATTTTTTCATCTGTAATACCTTTAGTGTTATAGACTAAGTTTTCTCTTAAAGTTCCTTCAAATAACCATGTATCTTGTAAAACCATTCCAAAGATTTCTCTAATTTCACTTCTAGGCATTTGCTTTGTGTCAACATTATCAATATAAATATGACCATTATTTAATTCATAGAATCTTTCAAGTAAATTAACCATTGTAGTTTTACCCGCACCAGTAGGGCCAACAATAGCTACTTTCATTCCTGGGGCGACTTTACATGAGAAGTCATGAATAATTTCTCTATCCTTATTATAGGAGAAATTAACATGTTCAAAGTACACTTCACCTTTAACATTTTTATTAGATTCTGTTAACAACTTATATTCTTTATTTTCTTCATCTTCTAATTCTTCTTCTCCTAAGAATTCATATACTCTTTTTGAAGAAGCTGCAGCTGTTTGTAAGTTATTAGCAGCTTGAGCAATTTGGCTTAAAGGAGATTGGAATAAATTTACATATGTCATAAAAGCTGAAATAGTACCAAAACTAACTCCCATATTAGCATTTAATAACAATCCACCAACTACAAATATAGCTGCATAAGCAAAATAAGAAATAAATGACATTATAGGCATCATCATTCCACCATATATTTGAGCTAAATACATGGTCTTTTTCAATTCTTGGTTATCTTTTTCAAATTCAGCAGTTACTCTTTCCTCAGCGTTAAATACTTTGATAATTAATTGACCCGAGAAGTTTTCTTCTACTATGGAATTTACTTTACCGATTTCTTCAGAACGTTTGATAAACATAGGAGAAGCAAATTTAAGAATAATAACTAAGAAAATTGCCATTAATGGTAAGCTAGACAAAGCTGTTAATGCCATTTGCCAAGAAGTAGCAAACATAGCAATCAATACACCTACTAACATTAAAATAGATTGAATTAACATTGATAAGGATTGTTGTAATGACATACCAATTTGATCGACATCGTTTGTCAATCTACTTAAGATATCACCAAATTGATGAGTATCAAAATATCTTAAAGGCATTCTATTAATCTTTTTAGATATTTGAGTACGTAATATTTGAGAATATTTTTGAGTAATAGTAGTAATAATAAAGCTAGAAAAATAGCTAGAAATAGCAATAGAAAGATAGAATACAATTAAGACAATACCTATAGATTCTACTTTTGCTAAATCAATATTATTAGTAGCAGAATTATTAGCAATTTCATTTGTTAAATCTTTTAAATATTGAGGGGCAATAACTTGCAAAATTACTGAAACTGCAATCAATATAACTGCAACAATTAATGGCCATAAATATTTTTTAAGGTCTTTTGAAATGTTGAGTAACGATTTTGAAAAATCACCCTTTTTTAATTTTTCATTTGGACGTGGACCTGGACCTAACATAATCCTAACTCCTCTCTAGATAATTGGCTTAAAGCAATATCTTTATATGTTTGACAGTTTTCTAGTAATTCTTTATGAGTTCCTATTCCAACTGCTTTACCATCTTGTAAAACAACTATCTTATCAGCATCCATAATTGTGCCGATTCTTTGAGCAACAATAACTTTAGTAGAATCGCTAAAGCTATTTTTCAAATTTTCTCTTACTTGCTTATCAGTTTTAAAATCTAATGCTGAGAAAGAATCATCAAAAATAAATATTTCTGGATTAATAGCACAAGCTCTTGCAATACATAATCTTTGTTTTTGACCACCAGAGACATTAGTTCCACCTTGAGCAATACTTGCATCATATTGACCATCCATCTTTTCAATAAATTCACTTGCGCAAGCAATACTAGCAGCCTTTTGACAATCTTGTAAGCTCATATTTGGATTTCCAAAAGATATGTTACTTTTTACTGTTCCACTAAATAAAACACCCTTTTGAGGAACATATCCAATTAAGCCTCTTAATGTTTTTTGAGAATAATCTTTTACATTAACTCCATCAATACAAACTTCACCTTCACTTGCATCATATAATCTAGTCATCAAATTAACAATAGTTGTTTTACCTGCACCAGTTGAACCAATAAAGGCTAAGGTTTGACCTTTTTCAATTTTAAATGAAATATTATCAATTAAATTAGATTCAGCGCCTGGATATTTAAATGAAACGTTTTTAAATTCAATTTCACCTTTACTAATAGGAGTTTTACTAACTTTAGGATCTTCAATTGAATTCTTAGTTTCCATAACTTGATTAATTCTTTTAGCACATACGCTTGCTCTAGGCCACATTATAAACATCATTAATAACATCATAAAGGCCATAACAATTTGAGTAGCTAACATAATAAAGGAAGTAACTGTTGAATATTGAATCTCACCTTTATTAATAATAACTGCACCAATCCAATAAATTGCTAAAGTTAATCCATTCATAACAATAGTGATAATTGGTGAAATTAAACCTGTAACTCTACCAGTAAAAATTTGAGTCTTTGTTAATGTGGTGTTAGCTTTTTCAAATTTTCCTTCTTGATATTGTTCACCATTATAAGCTCTAACTACTCTTATACCAGTTAAATTTTCTTGAGTGATACCATTAATTCTATCAATGTAATTTTGCATATTTTTGAACTTTGGCATAGCAAAGAAAATAACAATACCTAAGCAAATAATCAAAACTACAATACTAATAGCAGTAGTTAAAGTTAACATTGAAGAAGATTCTTGAATCTTACATAATGCCCAAATAGCAGTAACAGGAGCTGCAAAGACCATTCTTAACATCATTAAAGAAGTCATTTGAACATTTTCAATATCATTTGTAGTTCTTGTAATTAAACTTGAAATTGAGAACTTATTTATTTCTTCTAATGAGAAACTATTAACTTTCTTATTTAATTCACTTCTTAATCCAGTAGCTAAATTAGAAGTAACTCTACTAGCTAAAATAGCAATAACTACTTGAGTTGCCATATAACCAAAAGCGATTAATACCATCATGCCACCATTAAACCAAATATCATTTGTACTAGCATTTGCAATATTTAATAAATTATCAATAACTGATTGATCTAACCCAGGCACATTATTTAAAGCTCCTGAATCAATCAAAGTTTTTACATTATTCCAAAATAGGTCAACATCGCTATTAGCTAATGCAAACATACTTGCAAATTGATCACCAAGTAAAGCTGGATTATTATGATAATTTAAATAAGTAATAGCTTTTATAATCCCAGAAACATAATCCACTAAACACATAGTTGTATAAACTTCTAAAATTGTAAATCCAACAATTAAGAAAATATAGAACCAGTCTTTAGGTTTAAAACGCGAATATATTTTAAACATTTTCTTCTCCTTTCTTATCTACTTCACATAAAGCGATTTTTTCAAAAACATCTAGAAATTTATTAAAATCTTCTTCACCGACTTTTTCAATAACATCTTTCAAATAATTAATCTTATCTAAATAAATGCTTTTAGCAATTTCATTTCCTTTTAAAGTCAGTTCAATAATATAACTTCGTTTATCTTTATTAGAGCAAGTCTTACAAATAAGTCCTTGAGATAATAAATCATCTACAATTTTAACAATTCTTGAAGGGACAACATTTAACACTTTGGATAATTCACTTAAATACGATTTCTTATTCTTATATAAATAAAGTAATACTAAATTAGTCCCTCTACATGAGCCAAGATTTTTCTTTGCAGGCTTAGAACACATCAAATTATAAATGATTAAATTAAGTCGGTTTTCATAAATTTCAATATCTGTTTTCATAATTAGTTCACAATGTGAAGTATTTAAACTTCAAAAAATAATATATAAAATTAAAAAAGAAAAATCAACAAAAAAATTAAAAAAATTCCCCTATCCAAGAGGAAAAACTCGCGCACAAAAAAAGCCGGCTATGACCATATCTCCCGTAAGGTACATCAGGCACT
>CAVHUN010000046.1:0-23146 GCA_963639175.1 uncultured Prevotella sp. | reverse complement strand
ACATTTAATATTACAATTTATGATGCAATCCCACCAACAATAACTCAATTAGATGATCAAATTGAAATATCATATAAAAAACAAATAACTAAGCAAGAAATACTATCTCATTTTAAAATAGAAGATAATTACACACTTAATGTAAATACTCAAATTGAAGGAATAGATCTAAATTCCGATTTAAAATTAGGTAAACACAACATAATAATTACAGCAAATGACACTTCAAATAACATTTCTAGATTAGAAACTTCTTTTAAAATTGTCGATGATGTCCCACCTTTAATTAAAGGACCTTCATTTATAAATACTAATATATCGACATTTTTATCAAAAGAAGACATTTTAGATAAATTTGTTGTCGAAGATGAAATAGATAAAGACTTACAAATTGAAATAATTGAAGACAACTATTCAAATAGTTATAACCAAGTCGGTGAATATTTATTAACTTTAGAAAGTAAAGACAAAAGCGGAAATAAAGTAAAAAGAAATGTAATTATTAATGTAGTTGATAACTCTGGACCAGTCTTTTATTTAAATCAAACGGAGTTAACAATGTATCAAGGCGATCAATTAAATTTAAATAATTTAGTAAAATCACTAGTAAAAAATGAAATTCTCTTATCAAAAAATTACACATCAGTTGAACTAATAAATTCCCCAATTAGTGAAGATAACAAGCTTGAAGTAGGTGAATTTAATATAGTTTTAAAATGTAATTCAGATGATAATCAAACTTCTTTTATCAATTTAAAATTGAATGTAATTCAAAAATCATCTAAAAATTCAAATAATCCATTTCAAATTTTTATAAATTCTATAAAAGAATTTTTTAAAAATATCTTCAAAAAATTTAACATTTAAAAAGGGTGAACTTCAATTCACCCTTATTATCAATTATTAGTTAACTCTCTTTTTACCAAAGAAAAATAAAGCGACTGTACCTGGACCAGTGTGACTTCCAATTGTAGTTCCAATATTAAATATTTGAACTTTGCCATCAATGTGTTTAAATTTAGATTCTATTAATTTAGCAACTTGAGTAGCATCTTCTAAACAATTTGATTGACTAATAAATACTTTTCCATCATAATTTAAGCCATTTTGAGCATTTTCTTCCATCTTTTTAACGATTTCTTCAACGACTTTTTTCTTTGTTCTAATCTTTTCTCTTGGAATTAAATGACCAGTGTTATCAACATTTAATAATGGGCATATTTTTAATACTGTTCCAACAAATCCAGAGACTTTTGAAACTCTTCCGCCTCTTACATAAAATGTTAAATCAGTTGAGAAAAACCAGTGATTTACATCTAATTTATGTTGTTCAGCCCAGTTAGCGACTTCTTCAATTGATTTTCCACTATTTTTCATCGATGCTAATTTATCCATTAATAATCCATAACCACTTGAAGCCGCTAATGAATCAATTACAATGATTTTTCTAGTTGGATATTTTTCTAATAAAATTGATTTTGCAGCATTAGCAGAATTAATAACTCCAGATAATCCACTTGATAAGCTTAAATGTAAAATATCTTTTCCTTCTTTTAAAAAGCCTTCAAAATAATTTACAAATTCATCTACATTAATTTGGCTAGTTTTTGTCATAGCTCCATTAGCCATTTTGTTGTAGAAAGTTTCATATGGAATAGTTTGACCAAAGTCATCTTTATGTTCTTCTCCATCTAAAAAATAATGAAAACAAATAAATTCTAATTTATCTTCTTCCATTTTTGGTTTATCTAAATCGCATGTTGAACAACAACTTAATACATAATCTGACATGTTTATTACCTCTTTATATCTAATATTTTTTTCAAAAATACTAACTTATTATACAATAATTTAGAACTTTTATATATTATTTAAATCAAGAAAAAAATATAAAGCCATTTGACTTTATATTTTAAATTCATTAATAGTTATTTGCTTACAGCTGTTTTCTTTTTGGATAATTTAGCTTCTCTTTTTAAGCTTCTTTCTTTCCATTGATTTGCAGCATTTCTAGCTTCGTATCTTTTTCTTCCCATAATAACTCCTCGTAATTACTAAATAATCTTATCTTACTTAAAAACTTTTTTCAAGTAAAACAATCAAATTTACCTCTTAAAATTATTGAATATAGATTTGCATAATGTTAATATATTAAAGATTGCTAAGTGTTATTTTATTATATATAATAAATAGCGTCTTATGAAAATGTAGGAGAAAATAAATATGAAAAAAGTCTTTGATAGAATTTGGGAATGGGTTAAAGCTACAGCTTGGTTCCAAGTAGTCATTTTAGTAGGTTGTGTTGTCGCTGTTGTTTTATGTATCACACCTATTACACAAGGTATTCAAGGTGCAGTTACTGAAGCTGAAAGAACTAAATATTATGAACATAATAGAATTAGTTATTCTCAATTAATTTCTAAAATAAATAATCTTGATAATGGCGGTGAAGAATTCGCTGTTATGTTTGTCACTGGTTTACCTAGTGATGATGATACTCAAAAAGGTATTCAAAAATATGAATCTAATGCTGAAAATCCAGTAAAGGTTTATTATTTGCAAACAGATGTCACTGAAGAAAATAAATCCAATTGGAACAATGATGAAAATTGGTATAACTACTACAAAGTTACAACTGAACAAATTCAAGATTTAGCTAAAGCTGGTTCTTCAAATAATGAAAACCATAGAAAAACAGTTTATGGTTTCTGGAGTGAATACACTTCTAGAGCTGATATTGCTGACACTAAAGAAATCGCTCAAGATTCATCTAGCTTTGATTCTGAAACTAGCATTCCTACTTCCACATTAATGTGGTTTAGAAAATCTAGTAACATCGATCCAGTTATTAAAGATTATTCAACATTATCAAAACCTGCTAATCCAGATTTAGAAGCTAACTACAATTTCCACATTGCTAAGATTTATACAACTTTCTCTGATACTACTTCTTCTTCAGATTCAGTTACTAAAGTTTTCTTAGGTGTTCAAAAGTTCTTCAATGAATCTGTTGTTAGTACTTCTAGCAATTATTAATCCAAAAAAAGATACCAATCAAATTAACTGGTATCTTTTTTTAATAGCTTAATTTTATAAATTAATCAGCTTGTTTTATATTTGAAATTTTTAGTTCATCAATTACTGGTTTAGGAACTAAATGTGATATTTCACCATGGTAATAATATATTTCTTTAACTCTAGTAGAAGAGACAAATGAGAATTCTTTTCTAGCCATTAAAAATACCATATCTACATCTTTTGCTAAATAAGAATTAATAGCGGCAAATTGAACTTCATATTCATAATCAGAGACCATTCTTAGTCCTCTAATTATAGCTTGGCAATTTAATTTTTGAGCTTGATAAGCTGTTAAGCCTTCCCCTTTTATTACTTCAATATTTTCATATTTTTCAAATGTCTTTTTACACATTTGTATTCTTTGTTCTTGAGTAAACCAATAATGGCTTTTTTCTGAATTAGAAGAGACGATAATATACAATTTATCAAACATCTTTAATGCGCGTAATGCGATGTCTACATGACCATTTGTAATTGGATCGAAACTTCCTGGATAACATGCTATTCTCATCTTAGTTCTCCTTTTTATATATTCCTACTCTTTTATAAGAATATTTGTATGTTTTTAAACTAAAACCTTCTATTTCTTTTAGTTCAATTTCTTGTTCTGCAATTATTTTTGCATTTAATTTTAACATATTATTGTCATTTAGATATTTAATTATTTCTTCATTAATTTCTAATGCATATGGTGGGTCTAAAAATACATAATCAAATTGAATATTACTTATTCTTTTTAAGCATTGCTTATAATCTAAATTAAAGACTTTTATTTGATTTTGACATTCTAATTTATTTCCACTTTCTTTAATAGCTTTTACACATGTTAAATTAGTGTCATTAAAATAAGCAAAACTTGCACCTCTAGATATGCTTTCAAATCCATATGCTCCACTTCCTGAAAATAAATCTAAAACTAATTTTCCTTCTAAATTATTTCCTAAAGCTGAAAATATAGCTTGTCTAACTTTATCTTGAGTTGGTCTAACTGATTTATCTAATTTTGGTAATTCTAAATGTCTAGATCTATATTTACCACCTATTATTCTTATCGTGTTCATTTTAATTTCTCTAACAATTCTTTTTCAAATATCTTTTTTATATTTTGAATATCTTGATATGAATATAAATATTCTTTTACTAATTCTAATTTAGTAAGACTATTTACATATTCAAAATATTCTTTTAAATATTCTTCGTATTCTTTATTTCCATAGGTCATACTTCTTAAATTATCTTCATATTCTTTCTTTTTATTAAAATATGGGATTAATTCTTTTGAAGTATAAAGCTTGTTATCATTTTCTTTCCAGTTTTTATATTCAGTTGAATTTATAAATTCTTCAATGAAATTTTCAATGTTTTCTCTAACTTGGTCTATTTTCATAATCATTTACTTTGTTATTATAATTTGTTTTTGTTATACTTACAAACGAAGAGGTAAAAATGTTTAAAATATTAACTGATAAAAATCCTGCATTAAGGACAAAATGTGAAGAATTTAGTCAACCATATACTAGTAAAGACATTCAATTATTAAAAGACATGGTTGAATATTTGAAATTATCTCAAGATGATGAATACGCTAAAGCAAATAATATCCAAGCTGGAGTTGGCTTAGCCTTACCTCAAATTGGGGTTACAAAAAGAGGGTTTGCAATTTATTTAGAAGATAATAATCAAATATATCAATTCGGATTTATTAATCCTAAAATATTAAGAACAAGTGTTAAAGAAGCTTTCTTAAGTGGTGGAGAAGGCTGTCTATCTGTTGCTAAAAAACACGAAGGCTTTGTTTATAGATATAATAAAGTCGTCTTACAAGGTTATGATGTATTTCAAGAAAAAGAAATCACTGTGACTGCTTATGGTTATTTAGCTATTTGTATTCAACATGAATATGACCATTTAAATGGGGTCTTATATTATGACCACATCGACAAAAAAGAACCATTTAAAATCAAGAAAGATGCAATTGAAATATAATTGCATTTTTTAGTTTTTTAATTTTGATTTTTTATATTAAATAGATTAGAATAATAAAGACATATAACTAAAAACCAATATTACTTATATTACATAAATATTTGTATTGTCGTTTTGTGTTTTTAAGGAGAAAAAATTATGGAGAACAAAAAAGTAGATACTTCCCCAGTTTTAGTTAGAGCTTTAGGTGGACTTGGCGAAGTAGGTAAAAACACATATTGTATTGAAAATGATTCAACTACTATTTTAATTGATGCTGGGGTTTTATTTGCTGATCCTAGCTTACCTGGTATAAATTACATTATTCCTGATTATAAACATTTAAAAGAAGCTGGTAATAAATTCAAGGCAATATTTATCACCCATGGTCATGAAGACCATATAGGTGGAATTCCTTTTTTATTACAAAGAGTTCATGTACCTGTTATTTATGCACCTAAACTTGCTAAAGCATTAATCGAGCACAAATTAGCAGAATTAAAAAACAAACCAAAAGTAGAAATAAAAGAATTTGATGAAAATTCTGAAATTATCATTGATGATTTCAAATTCAATTTCTTCCATGTTACACACTCAATTCCAGATTCATATGCTATTAGAATTACAACTCCTAATGGAGTTATCTTACATTCAGGTGATTTCAAAGTAGATTTAACTCCTGTTGATCACGATATCGATTTAACTAGAATGTCAGATTATGGTAAACAAGGTGTCGATTTACTTTTAGCAGATTCAACTAATGCTGAAAAAGAAGGATATACACCTTCTGAAAAATCAGTTATCACTTCTTTAAATGAAGTCTTTAGACAAGCTGAAGGTAGAATTATTATTTCTACTTTCTCTTCTAACATTTCAAGAATTCAACAAATTTTAGAAACTGCAGTTAAATATAAAAGAAAGATCGCTATTTTTGGTAGATCAATGGAATCTAATATTCAAGCTGCTAGACAATATGGATATATTAAAATTCCTGATGCTTCATTTATTTCAAATCCTGATTTAATAAAGAAGATGAATCCAAATGAAGTCTTAATTTTATGCACAGGTTCTCAAGGTGAACCATTAGCTGCTCTATCAAGAATCGCATTTAATATTCACCGTCAAATTAAGATTAATTTTGGCGATACAGTTATATTCTCTTCTAGCCCAATTCCAGGAAATACCTACGCTATTAACAAAGTTATTAACCAATTAACTAGAGATGGTGCTATTGTTTTAGTAAATTCTTCTACAAATAAGCTCCACGCTTCTGGTCACCCTTGTAAACAAGAATTAAGATTGATTCAAAAAATTATAAAGCCTAAATATTTCATGCCAGTCCATGGTGAATATCACATGTTAAAATTACACGCTCAAATCGCTATTGAATGTGGTATGCAAGAAGATCACACATTCATTTGTGCTAATGGTGATACAGTTAAATTAGAAAACGGCAAATGCAGTTATGGTGAAAGAATTTATACCGATGTTGAATATTTAGATTCAGTTGAATCATTTGGTGTTTCTACTGCAACTATTAAAGATAGATCTTTATTATCTAGCAATGGTTTAGTTAGTGTTTCTTCTTTAATTGAAAATAACAAATTAGCCTTTAAGCCTACTATCAATACAAAAGGTTTCTCATATTTTATTACAGCAGATTCAACTTATATTAAAGATTTACAAGATATCTTAGAAAAGCAAATTAATGACGCTTTAGATAAAAATCACACTCAAGATGAAATTAATACTCTAATTGAAGTAGTCTCTAGTAAATATTTTTATAAAATCACTAGAAGAAACCCTGTTGTAGTTTCTCAAATTGTCTTAAATAAATAATTATGTTAATATTAGCATCAAAATCTCCTAGAAGAATTGAACTTCTAAAAAAAATATATCCTTTTGATATCAAAATTTGTCCTTCAAACTTTGATGAAAGAAGCGTAAATGAAACTGATAATTATAAATTATCTAATAAATTAGCATATTTTAAAGGATTAGATATAAGTAAACAAAATCTAGATGATTATGTAATTAGTTCAGATACAACAGTAATATTTAATGGTGAGATATTTAATAAACCAAAAGATGTAAATCAAGCTAGATTCATGTTAAATAGTCTTAATAATAAAATTCATGAAGTTGTAACTAGTTATACGATCTTTAAAAATGGTAAATGTATTAAACAAAATACTTGCATTACAAAATTAATAATATCTTTTAAAGACAATAAAGCCATTGAAGATTATATCAATACAAAATCCCCCTTTGATAAAGCCGGGGGATATGGTATTCAAGATGATAAATATCTAACTACTACAATTATTGAAGGTAGTTATTATAATGTAGTCGGACTTCCTATAGATGAATTAAAACAAGATCTTCTTGATTTAAAATTAATCTAGTCAACAAATGATCTTCTAATTCTTGTATAGTTATCAAAATTAGTAGAATGAGCAAGTTTAAATGTAATCTTGCTCTTTTTAATTGTAAATTTATTTCCTTTTAAACTAGGAAGAGGACGCATATCTGCTGAGATATAACATTCAACATTATTTCTCATTTCTAAAGTTATTTCATCTTTATCTAATAAAACTAAAGAATTAATTAATGGGTGAATAGCTTTATTTCTAATTGGAGCAATTAAAGATAAGACAAGTCCTTCATCTCCTACTAATAATGAGCCACCTAAAGAGTGGTTATAACCAGTAGAACCAAATGGAGAAGCTAAACATATTCCACTGCCTTTTACAGTCATAAAATAAGAATGATTGATAAATATATTTAAATCTAAAGTTGAAATAGGAGAAGCCCAAATAAATTCATTGCAGGCTAAGACTTTATTTCCATAAACATCGCTGATTTGTAATAATTTATGTTCTTCATATTGAAGTTTATCATAGTCAAATTCTGAAAAGAATTTATCGATTTCATCTAAATCGTATTCTCTAAAAAATCCTAATGTACCTGCATTAATCATCATATAAGAACAATTTTTACCAATGTTATCTTTAATTGAATTTAATAAAGTACCATCTCCCCCACAAGCAAAAATTATATCTGGATTTTCATTGTCATATACATTTCCTAAATCTTCAAAATGTTTTCTAACTAGATTAGAAAGTTCTTCACCATTTGCTAATCTAGGTTTAACTGTTATCTTAAATTTAAACATAAATAATTACTCCTCTATTAATTCTAACATAAATATATTTAATGATTATAAATTAATTCATTAATAATCTAATTTTATGTCTAATAAGATAGGACAATGGTCTGAACCAAATATTTCATTTAAAATTTTAGAATCATTTACATCTTTTAAAAGTCTATTAGAAACCACAAAATAGTCAATTCTCCACCCTGCATTATTTGCTCTAGCATTAAAGCGATATGACCACCAAGAATATTTAACTACTTCTGGATATAAATATCTAAATGTATCGCTAAATCCATTATCTAATAATCTAGTAAACTTCTCTCTTTCTTGGAAAGTGTAACCAGCATTATGTTCATTAGACTTAGGATTTTTAATATCGATTGGATTATGAGCGACATTTAAATCTCCAGTATATATAACTGGTTTAATCTTATCTAATTTAGTTATATATTCTAATAAATCATCTTCAAATTCCATTCTAAAATCTAATCTTTTTAATCCATCACCTGAATTTGGAACATAACAACCAATTAAATAAAAATCTTTGTATTCTAAAGTTATTACTCTTCCTTCTTGATCATATTTATTATTTTCTAATCCATAATGAACACTTATAGGTTCTTTTTTAGTAAAAATTGCTACTCCTGAATAGCCTTTTCTTTCTTTGGAATTAGTCCAATAAGTAAAATATCTTTCTTTTGAATAAGGAAATTGAACATGTTCTTTTTCTGTGTATTTTGTTTCTTCTATTACTAAAATATCTGGGTCTAAATTATCAATATCTCTTGCAAAGTCTTTTTGTAAAATTGCACGAATACCATTGACGTTAAAGGAAACTATCTTCATAAATATCTCTTTTCTATTAATACATATTAATAATAACATTTATACATATGCATTTGTAATTTCTCTAAATAAAAGCACGAAAAAAGATGACTCTAACTAAAAGCCATCTTAATTTCTAACAAATTATTATTTTGCTAAAATGAGGTGATTGAATAATAAAACCCAAACTAAGTCTAACCAACCAAAGCAAACACCAACAAATGTCACTAAAATAGCAACAATGATGTGAATGAGGTTTTTAGTTTTGATAGCTTCAGACCATCTTACACAAATTTCAGTAATCCAGTTAACACCAGGGATTAATAAGAGTAAGATTTGAATTAATCTTGATTGGGAATTAAACCATTTAACTAACATACGACTATCCTTCCTTTATATTATTAAAACATTTTCACATTTCAAATTAAATAAAATTTTTAATAAAATGTATGAAAGCGTTTTATTTATTTTCACAGCAGCAATGATGAGTGTGTTCTTGCTTATTTTCATCTTTGCAGCAGTGATGTTCTTCATCATGTTCATGTTTTCCACAACAACAATGATGCTCTTCTTCAATTTCTTCAACTTCACCATCTTCATTTACTGGAACTAAATCGCCATTTTGATAAGCGGCAAATGTATCTTGAATGAATTCTCTTAAATCATCATCTTCACTATCATCGACAGTTTCAACATTTCCATCATCGTCAACAGAAAATACTACTACTGTTTCTTCTGATTTGTCGTTAGGGTCTATAAGGTAAATGTATCTTGTATTAGTCTTTTTATAAACAATAGAAAATAACAATTCAAAATCTTGTTCTTGTCCTTGTTCATCAACTAATGTAATAACATTTTCTTTATCAGCCATTTTAATATCCTCTTTCTAAGAAAGTATCTAAGATAATTTGAGCAGCCATCTTATCAACGATCTTTTTTCTTTTGTTTCTAGATAAATCACCTTCTAGCATGCTTCTAGTTGCTTGCTTTGTAGACCAGCGTTCATCTATTAGACTTATTTTAACATTTGGAAGTGCTTGTTGTATTAAATTTGCAAAATTTCTTGCATTGGTAGTCATATTTGAATCAGTTCCATCCATATTAAGTGGTAAACCAAGTGCAATAGCATCAATTTTTTCTAAATTGACTATTCTTACTACTTCATCAACAGCTTCTTGCCAATTTGAATCGTGATATCTAAATTCTTCATAACCTGAAGAAATAATACCAGTTCTAGAAATTGCTACACCTAAAGTGACTGTTCCTAAATCTAAGCCAAGACTTCTCATTAGAATGACTCCTTAAAGGCTTTAATAGCTTGTTCGATACTTTCAGTTTTAGTAAATCCACCAAAGGCCATATCAGGTTTTCCTCCACCACTACCGCCTAAAATAGAAGATACATTTTTAACTAAAACACCTGCTTTATAATCTTTTAATAAAGATGAAGCTAATCCAATACCTAATTCAGATTTACCTTGTTTGACATTTAATACTAGAATAGCAGAATCTTCTTTAATTGTGATAGCTTTAATAATATCTACTACTTGGTTGTGATTGAAATTATTAACTTTAGCAACAAAGATATTCTTATTATTAATTACTTCACCACTATTTTTAATTTCACTTATTTTGGAAGAAACAATATTTGCTTCTAATGACAAGATATACTTTTTTATATTTTCTTGTTCAGTGTTATTTGCTTTTAATTTAGTAATGATTTCTTTATCAGAATTGACATTTACTAATGAAGCGATATCTTTTAATTCTAATTCTTTTTCTTTTAAGTATTTATATGCATTATAAGATGTATAACAAGTGACTCTTCTTACTCCACTAGAAACTGCCATTTCTGAACCAATGACAAATATTCCAATTTCACCAGTTGAATTTACATGAGTACCTGCGCAGAATTCTTTAGAGAAATCTCCAAATGAGACAACTCTTACTTTAGAAGAATATTTTTCAGAGAACAAATGCATTGCCCCGACTTTTTCTGCTTCCTTTAAGTCCATTATTTTTGTGACTTGAGGAATATTTTCTGCAATCTTTTGATTAACTATATCTTCAATCTTATCGATTTCCTCATCAGTTAATTTTCTATTTAATGTAAAGTCAAATCTCATGACTTTATCATCTTCAAATGAGCCAGCTTGATGACAATCTTTAGATACTACTTGTTGTAAAGCAGCTTGGAATAAGTGAGCTGAAGAGTGATTCTTTCTAATAGCTTGTCTTCTATTAAAATCAGGTACTAAGCTAAATTCATCGCCTACACTTACTTTTCCAAATAAGACATTAACATGATGTAAATGTTGTTTATTAGGTGCTTTATAACAAGAAGTGACATTTAAAGAAGTTGAATCATTTTTAATTTCACCAATATCATAAATTTGTCCCCCTGATTCAGCATAGAAATTAGTAACATCAAAGACAATATCACCATAATCATCAATTGAATCGACTTTAACTCCGTCTTTAAAGACTCCAATTACTTTACTTTCAATGATTTTATCTTCATAAATAAATTCAGATTCAGCTGTAAATTCAAGTAAATCTTTATCTTGAGATTTAAATGATTCTCTATTTCCTCTAGCGTTTCTTGCTCTTTGTTTTTGATCTTCTAAACACTTTTTATAGCCGTCTAAATCGACATCTTTACCATTTTCTTTACTTATTTCAATTGTTAATTCAATTGGGAAACCATATGTATCAGATAATTTAAAGGCATCTTCACCAGATAAGACTTTATCAGATTTAGATAAATAATCTTTTAATAAGGCTTCACCTTGTTTTAATGTCTTAGAGAATTTTTCTTCTTCAGCTAAAACCATCTTAGATACTTTATCTTGTTGATCTAATAAATATGGATAGAAATGAGACATGTTTTTAGCACATACATAAACAAGTTGACTTAATGAGCCAGTTTGTAAATTGAGCTTATTTGCATATCTAACTGCTCTTCTAAGCAATCTTCTTAATACGTATCCTCTACCATCATTTGAAAAATTAGCACCATCAGCTAAAGCAAATGTAACTGATCTAACATGGTCAGCAATAACTCTATATGCTAATTTATTTTCACCTTCATAATCTAAATTGCTTTTTGAAGCAATCCAATCGATAATTGGTTTAAATAAATCAGTATCAAAGTTAGTATCAACTCCTTGAATAACACAGGCAAATCTTTCTAATCCAGCGCCTGTATCGATATTCTTTTGAGGTAATTCTTTATATTGAGTTCTTTCTAATACACCTGGTTGACAGTTGTATTGAGAGAAAACAATGTTCCAAATTTCGATGTATCTATCGTTATCTTCATCGTTTCTTAACATTTCTACTCCCCTATTTTCAGGATCGTATTTTTCTCCTCTATCAAAATAAATTTCAGTATCTGGACCACCAGGACCTTCACCAATTTCCCAGAAATTTGTCTTTAATGGAATTAAATGGTCTTCTAACATTCCATTACTAATCCATAATTTCTTAGTTGCTAAATCATCTGGATAATAAGTTACATATAATTTTGTATTAGGTATTCCAAACCACTTTTCATCTAAAAGTAATTCACAAGCCCAAGGTATTACTTCATCTCTAAAATAGTCACCAATTGAAAAATTACCTAACATTTCAAAAAAAGTTTGGTGTCTAGAAGTGTGACCAACATTTTCAATATCGTTAGTTCTAATACATTTTTGAGCGTTAGTGATACGTCTATGTTCAGGTCTAGTAGAACCATCAAAATACTTTTTTAGTGCAGCAACACCAGCGTTGATCCAAAGTAAGGTAGGATCGTTTTGAGGAATTAGATTAGCACTTGGTTCAATATAATGACCTTTAGTTTTGAAAAATTGTAACCATGTGTCTCTAATTTCATCAGCAGTCATTTTCTTCATGTTATTTTTTCTCCTTTTAACATATAAAAAAGCACTCTTAATTCAGGAACGGAAGAATTATCCGCGGTACCATCCTGATTCACCTTTAAGTGCCCTTATTTAATATGCCTTACACTGATTTAAGCGGTTCCTAAGTGAGTGGCCCATAACTAATTAGTTAATTCTTTCACTTTTAAAACAGAACACTATTATTTTAAATTTTAGAATAATTTTTATCAAGTGTAATATAATAAATATATAAAGAATATTAAGATTATGGAAACAAATTTAGAATTAAATATTAAAATATTAAACAACATGATTATTAAGGCTAATAAGATAGTCTTTTTTGGAGGAGCAGGAGTATCAACTGAATCAAATATTCCTGATTTTAGATCTGCAAGTGGAATATTCACTTCAAATTTATCGGCTGAACAAATTGTTTCTCACACTTGTTTTGTTAAAAATCCAGAATTATTTTATGAATTTTATAAATCAAAGATGATGTATTTAGATGCTAAACCAAATATGTGCCATATTAAATTAGCAAAATTAGAAAAAAAATCTAACTATAATCACTCAAAATATAGATGGACTTCATCAAAAAGCTGGCAGTAAAAATGTAATTGAACTTCATGGTACCATTCATAAAAATCACTGTGTTAAATGCCATAAAGCATTTGATGCAGCTTATGTTAAAAATTATAATGGAGTTCCAAAATGTGACTTTTGTAATTCAATTATTAAACCAGATGTAGTTTTATATGAAGAAGCTTTAGATTATGAAAATATTGAAAATGCAATAAATGCATTAGAAGAAGCTGATTTATTAATTGTAGGAGGAACTAGTTTAAAGGTTTACCCTGCTGCAAGTTTAATTGATTTTTGTCATGCTAAAAACAAAGTCTTAATTAATTTGAATGATAATCCAAGACAAGACTATCTTTATTTTAATTGTAAGATTGGTGAATTATTTTCTAAATTAGAATTTTAATATATTAAATCTTCATTAATATTTTCAATCAATTTATTTAATTGTTCAATTTCCTTATTAAAATCAATTAATTGTTCAAATTTTAATAGACAATCTTTTATAGTGTTAAATATCAATTTTAAGAGCGATATTAAAGCCTTTTTATTTATTAATAATTCATTGATATCTCCATAATATAAATAAGAATTAGGAAGAGTCATTTTAGATTTTAAATCAAATTCTTTAATTAACATATTTATTTCATCTTTTTCTAAATTAGAATCTTGTAAACTATTTTTAAATAAATTAATTAAAGGATTATTTGAATATAAATTAGGAGTAGTAATTCTACCTTTTATTTCATTATATCTATACTTAAATTCAGATGAGTAAGGATCTAGATTTTCAAAAGATTGATTGAAATTGTAATTTGTTAATGTATTTGAATCTTTATTACAAGTAGATAGATTAATATATAATTTAACTAGTTCAATATATATTAAATTCATGTCAAACATTCTTTTATTTTCAATTGAATTTATACATGATCTTTCTACTTTAATTAATTGATTTAAATATTCTTGTAAATACGAATTAGAATTAACTATTTTCAATTTAGAAATGATATTTTCAAATATTTCTTGTTGATTATTAAATATATTTATCAATTCATCAACTTTGTTTTTTAGTTGATGGGATCTATTTATCATGTCTTTGCATTCATATTCATTAAATATGATTTTTAATAGATAAAAAGACTGCTCTAAATACATATTTATGTATCTATCTTTTAAGTCTCTATAGTCAAATAATAAACTCATTTCCTCTAATCTAGAATACATATTTGAATATAAATAGCCTAAATTAACTCTTATGATGTTATTTATATCTCTTCCTAGTAAATAAGGATAATCTGATTCTAGTATTTGTTTTAATTTCATACCTTTTGTATGGAAAGCATCGCGTTCAAACATGATGTCAAAATTTAATTTGACATTGTTAAAATTTGCTTCTATTTGATTAAAATCACTTGTTTGATTTTTGTACTTTTTAAACAAATTGTATTTAATTACATTATATTGATAATCAAATAAAGGAAGATTGTATTTAGAAAAGTCTTGTTCTTCTCCTAAATTTAATAAACTTGTTGCTAAAAGAAAGTTTTTTAATCTAGAAGCGTTAACTAAAGAATCTTGGTTTTTAATTAATAAATCATCTAAAACAGGAATAATATAGCTTAAGCAAGTAAATACCATCTTATCTTTATATGTTAAGCTTCTATCTTGTCTTTTTTTAGTCAAAGTAAAATATATGCATTTAGCATTGTTATTTATCTTTTTAATTTGGTTATTGCTAATAGATAATTCACTCATATTAATTTCCTTATTCTAGATTTAATTTATCTAATTCTTCCTGATTTTTAAATTGAGCTAAATATAATTTCTTATAAACTCCATCTTTAGAAAGCAATTCTTTATGAGTACCTTCTTCAATTATTTTACCATGAGATATACAAACTATGTAATTAGCTGATTTAATAGTTGAAAGTCTATGGGCTACTATAATTGTAGTTCTATTTTTACTTAGTTCATCTAGTCCTTGTTGAATTAAAGTCTCTGTAGTGTTATCTAAAGCTGAAGTCGCTTCATCTAAAATTAATATCTTAGGATTTTTTAAGAAGACTCTTGCAATAGATAATCTTTGTTTTTGTCCTCCAGATAATCTTACTCCTCTTTCTCCTATTTGAGTGTCAAATTTATCTTCTAGTTCCATAATATAATCATATAATCTAGCTTTTTTACTTGCTAAAATCACATCTTCTTCACTCGCATTTAAATTACCATACATTATGTTTTCTTTTATTGTCCCATTAAATAAGAAGACATCTTGTTGAACTATTCCAATAGAATCTCTTAATGATTTCATACTTACATCATCAATATTTATTCCATCAATATAGATTCCACCTTCATTGGCATTATAAAATCTAGGAAGAAGATGACAAATAGTAGTCTTTCCTCCTCCTGAAGGTCCAACTAAGGCGATCTTTTCTCCTGGTTTAATATCTAAATTGATGTTTTCTAATACTTGTTTTCCACTTTCATAATTAAAACAGACGTTTTTAAATTCTATATGACCTTTAACATCTTTTAATTCAAGACAATCTGGCTTATCTTTTTCTGTATCTTGGTCCATAATTTGAACAAAGCGTTTAAATCCAGTTACCCCATCTTGGAATTGTTCAGTAAAGTTAATTAAAGTAGTTAAAGGTGAAATAAATAAGTTAATAGAAACAATAAAGGCAGCTAATACATCGTAAGTGATAATATCATAAGCCATAAATATAGCCCCTGCACATAATACGACTAAATTAAATAAATCAGTTACAAAATTAGTAGATGATTGGAATTTTCCCATCGCTTTATAAGCTTTTGATTTAGCTTGTAAAAATTCATTGTTAGATTTAGCAAATTTCTTCTCTTCTTGTTTAGAATTATTAAATGCTTTTGTAACTCTAATTCCTGTGATTGAATTTTCTAAAGAAGCGTTGATACTTGCAATAGACTTTCTTGATTCCATAAAGGCATTTGACATGCCCTTTTTAAGTTTTGAAACAATAAAAATTACAATTGGGACAATTGCAAAAATAATAAGAGTTAAATATGGTTGAAGAGTCATTAAATAAATAAAAGTCGCTACAATCATAAATCCAGAAATAAAGAAATTTTCAGGACCATGATGAGCTAATTCACTTACATCTTGCAAATCGTTAGTCATTCTAGACATTATTCTTCCAGTTTCATTTGAATCATAATAAGAATATGGGAGTTGTTGAAGATGAGTAAACATATCTTTTCTCATATTTGCTTGCATCATAGTGCCCATTACATGTCCTTTATATTGAACAAAATATCTAAGTAACATTCTTATTAAGTACAAGCAAAATACTACAACTGATAAAATTACGATTAATTTGATATTTCTTTCTGGAATATATGTTTTTAGCATTAATCTAGTGACAATTGGATAACACATTCCAATTCCTGATATTAAAAATGAAGCTATCATATCTAAAGTAAATAGCTTTTTATATGGTCCATAATAACTAATGAATCTTTTAAATATTGATTTTGACTTGTTGTTTTCTTTTTTATTCATGTATTAATTATATATAACTATATACTTAGTTTTCAAATTAATATTAGAAATTTAACATTAATTTATAATTAGACTACACCCAAAAACTTGATAGTGTTAAAATATTTAAGAAAGAAGGTAACACAATGAAAGATAATAAATGCCCATATTGCATGCAAGATGAAAACCCTAGTTTATATGGAAAGTTCGGATACAAAATCTGTGATTTAAAAGTTTCCACATTATTCTTATTTAAAGAACAATCTCATAAAGGAAGATGTATTGTCGCTTATAAAGATCACGTTTCTGAAATCACTGATTTAAACGATGAAGAATTATTCGCCTTTGAAAAAGATGTTCAAGTCGCTTCAAAAGCTATTCATGAAGCTTTTAATCCTACAAAGATCAACTATGGTTCTTATTCAGATACTTTAAATCACTTACACGTTCATTTATGCCCTAAATACAAAGATGATGAATTTGAATTTGGTGGAGTATTTTTAATGAATCCTAATAGAGTTAATCCTAGTGAAGATGAATTAAAAGACATCGCTTCTAAAATTAAAGAACATATCAAATTTTAATTATTAAGCAGCTAATAGCTGCTTTTTAAGTAACTAAAAAACTAGTAGATTGAATTTAACCTACTAGTTTTATTTTACTTTTTAAATTTAGATTTAATCTTTTCAAATATAGATTTATTTACTGGTTTACTTTCTTCAATATCGTTGAATTTAATTAATAAATCTTTTTGTTCTTGTGTAATCTTAGAAGGTACTTTTACATCTAAATGGATGTATTGATCACCATCTTGTTCATAACTTCTATTAGATTTGATTCCCTTACCTTTTAATTTTAATACTGCAGTTGTAGGAGTACCAGGAGCGACTTCTACATCGCATTTTCCATATACTGTATCAACTGTAATTGTACATCCAAGGACTAAATTAATTACTGGAATAGGAACAGTTACATGGATATCTTTTCCTTCTCTAGTAAATCTAGAATCATTAGATACCACAACTTGAATATATAAATCACCACTAGGACCACCATTATAACCATGTTTACCTTTTCCAGGCACTCTAATTTGTTGACCATTATCAATTCCAGCAGGAATTGTAACATCTATCTTACTAGAGACATGTTTATAACCTTGACCATTACAATCAGGACACTTATCTTTAATTATCTTTCCTGTACCATTACAATGAGGACAAACAGATTGTTGAGAAATAGTTCCAAAAATGCTTCTTTGTTGAGTTCTAATTACACCTGTACCATTACAATAAGGACAAGATGAGAAAGCAGAAGAATTTTTAGCACCAGTTCCTGAACAAGATGTGCATGTTTCATCATAATTAACTGGAATTTCAACTGTAGTTCCATTAATAGCGTCCATGAAAGTAATCTTAATTTTAATTAAGCTATCTTCACCTTTAATTGGACCAGTTTGTCTTCTAGATGTTTGTCTAGCTCCTCCTCCAAAAAATTGAGAGAAGATATCCCCTAAATCTACATCTTGACCATCAAAACCGTTAAAGCCATTAAATCCAGCTCCCCCTGCTGCACTATTTGGATCTACACCTGCAAAACCATACTGATCATATCTAGCTCTTTTATCTTTATCTTTTAAGACTTCATATGCTTCAGTTACTTCTTTAAATTTAGCAGGAGCATCTTCTGATTTATTTAAGTCTGGGTGATATTGCTTGGCTAATTTTAAATAAGCGTTTTTAATTTCTTTGTCTGTGGCATCTTTATTTACACCTAAGACTTCATAATAATCTCTTTTTTGAGCCATAGTTATCCTCCCTTTTTTAAACACAATTAGACCTAGATTTTATTTGTCTAGGTCTAGTTGAAAATATTTGTTATTTCTTTTCTGTGTAGTTAGCATCATAGACATTATCGTCTGGATTTGAACTACCTGTATTTTCAGTTGAACTAGAAGTATTTGTTGAACCTGAAGCATTATTACTAGCAGCTTGAGCAGCTCCAGCTTGTCTTTCTAATTCATCCATTTTTGCTTTTAATGTTGCAATATCATTCTTATCAAGAGCTTGTTTAACTTCATCTCTTAATTTAGTGATGTTGTCTTTTGTAGTTTGATCAATCTTATCACCATTTGTAGATAAGGATTCATCAATATTAGAAATTAATTGTTCAGCTTTATTTCTAACTTCTACTTCTTCTTTACGTTTTTCATCAGCAGCTTTATTAGCTTCTGCTTCTTTTACCATTCTATCGATTTCATCTTTTGATAAACCGTTGGAGTTAGTAATTGTGATTTGTTGTTCTTTTTGAGTATCTAAATCCTTAGCTTTAACATTGACAATACCGTTAACATCGATTGAGAAAGTAACTTCAATTCTAGGTTGTCCTCTTCTTGCAGGTCTAATACCATCGAGTTTGAAATGACCTAACATCTTATTATCATGAGCCATTGGACGTTCACCTTGGTAGACAACAACATCAACAGCAGGTTGATTATCTTCAGCAGTTGAGAAGACTTGACTCTTTGTTGTAGGAATTGTTGTATTTCTTGTGATGATAGGAGTCATAACTCCGCCCATTGTTTCAATACCTAAGGTTAAAGGTGTAACATCTAATAAGACGATATCTTTTAAATCACCAGCAATAACAGCACCTTGGATAGAAGCACCAATTGAGACTGCTTCATCAGGGTTAACTGACATGTTAGGTTGTTTAGATGTCATTCTCTTAACTAATTCTTGAACAGCTGGCATTCTTGTAGAACCACCAATTAATAAGACTGTATCAAGATCATTGAATGTTAATTTTGCATCGCTTAAAGCTTTTCTAACAGGTTCTTCACATCTATTTAATAAGCTTCTTGTTAATTCTTCAAATTTAGCTCTTGTTAATTTAGTTTCAAAGTTAACAGGACCATTAGCATTAAAGGCAATATAAGGTAATGTGATAGTAGCTTCTAATGAGCTAGAAAGAGTGATCTTAGCTTTTTCAGCTTCATCTTTTAATCTTTGTAAAGCCATGTTGTTTGTTGATAAGTCAACACCAGATTGTTTCTTGATTTCACCAAGTAAGAAATCAGAAATAGCTTTATCCCAGTCATCACCACCTAATTCAGTATCACCTGAAGTAGCAACAACTTCATAAACACCATCGTTAATATCCAAAATGGAAACATCTAATGTACCACCACCAAGGTCAAATACCATGATGTTTTGAGCTTTATCAGTCTTAATACCATAAGCTAATGCAGCTGCTGTAGGTTCATTGATAACTCTAACTACTTCTAATCCAGCAATTGTACCAGCATCTTTTGTAGCTTGTCTTTGAGCATCATTGAAGTATGCAGGGCATGTAATAACTGCCTTTTTAACTTCGTGACCGATATTATCTTCAGCATATTTTTTCATATATGCTAAGACCTTAGCAGAGATTTCTTGAGGAGTGTAGTCTTTATTTGTGCATCCAATATGTACTTTATAATCACTACCCATCTTTCTTTTAATTGAATAGACTGTGTCTGGATTTGTTACCATTTGTCTTTTAGCAGCATCACCGACAATTTCTTCACCATTTGTTTTGAATGAGACAACACTAGGTGTGGTGTTATGTCCTTCTGGATTTGGAATTACTTTGACGTTTCCATCAGCTTGCATATATGAAACAACACTGTTTGTAGTTCCTAAATCGATACCAATAATTACTTCCTTAGCCATAATATAAATCCTCCTTTATTAAATTAATTTTATAATTCTAGCTATCTATTATTTAGATGATTTTGAATCATCTTCACTGACTTTTTCTTCTTTTACTTCTGCCTTTTTAGTAACAACTACCATTGCAGGACGAAGTAAACGATCATGAAGCATATATCCTCTTGTCATGGTTTGTTCAATTAAATTATCTTCTTCCCCTTCACAAGTTTGGATAGCATGCATTGTTAATTCATCAAATTTATCTCCCTTATTTGGTTCAATAAATGTGATTCCTTCATCTTTCATTGCTTGTTCAATTTGACCTAGGATCATTTTAAATCCTATAGCGAAATTTTTAGCAACTGGGTCTTGAATATCTACTTTAAATGCCATTTGGAAACTATCTAAAGCAGGTAAGATCTTTTCAATAAAGCTTCCAGCTCGATATTTAACTAATTGTTGATGGTCTTTTTCTAATGACTTTCTTGTATTAGCTAAATCAGCATAAGCTTCATAATATTTATTTTTCCAATCTTCTTCTTGTTTTTTAAGCTTTTCATTTTCAGCTTGCAAGAAGGATAATTGTTGTTTTAACTTATCTTCATTATTTTCTTTTTTATCTTCTTTTTCTTCATTTGAAGGAGTAGGTTCTTCTTTAATTTCTTCTTGTTCTACTTTTTCTTCTTTTTCCATTATTTTTTACCTCCTTTTTCTTCTTTATTATCTTCATTCTCTTGTTTGAAGTAATCGTTTAATTTCTCTACCATGTAATTTAACATTGACATTATCTTTTTGTAGTCCATTCTTTGAGGACCAACAATTGCTAACTTAGTGTCAATATTTGAAATTGTACAATCTTGAGAAACAATTGCGACATTTGTCTTGCTATCTGTAGATATATTAACTGAGAATTCCCCATCTGAACTTTCTTCAACTAATTGAGCAATCTTACTTGGATTATTTAATAAATCAATTATAGATTGTAATTGTTTTGAATCTTGTTCATATTCAGGTAATTCTATAAGGTTTTCTGAACCATAGGATTTTGCTCTTTGTTTTGCAAAATTTAAGAACGCCTCAGCTAATGCATCAATAACTATTTCTGAAGAATGTCCAATAGTTTCACTTAATATTGGTCTCATTGCCTCAATCTTTTCATTTAGACTACCAATTGAACTACCAGTTAATCTATTATTTATAATTTCAATACATTTACTAACACTTGCAGCTTCTTCTTGATTATGAACAATAAATGTCTTTGAATCAGTAAAGCCTTTATCTGTCATAAGATAAACACTCATTTGAGTTTTATCTGCTAATGAAGTTGAATTTATAAATAAGAGGTGTTCTGTATCAGCTTTTGGGCCTAATACAACAGCAGCCATATTTGTAATCTCAGATAAGATTTGGCAAGATCTATTAAGTACATCTTCAACTGATTGAGATTTTTTTGCTAATACCATTTGGAACTCTTTTTTAAAAGTAGCATCTACATCTAATGAATCAACATTCTTTTTAATATGTTGAGCATAATATGCATACCCTTTAGCAGAAGGAACTCTTCCAGAAGAAGTATGAGTCTTTTCTAAATACCCTTTTTGTTCTAGTTCAGCCATATCATTTCTAATAGTAGCTGATGAGAAAGGAAGGTTGTACTTTTTTAACAAAGTGTTTGAACCAACTGGTTGAGCAGTTGAGATAAATTCTTCTACAATACATTTAAGTATCGTGTCTTGTCTTGAAATAGCCATATCGTTTCCCTAATTAGCACTCTTTATCTTCAAGTGCTAGTTTAATTATACAATAGAAATTAGCAATGTCAAGGGTTGAGTGCTAAATTATTTAAAAATTAAAAAATGTTTCAAAAAATATTTTTATTAGTCAAAAAATATTGTATAGTATTAAAGCAAGTGTAATCCTTATTATATATAGATGATTATACAAGCGAATATTTAATCAATATTATTAAAAATACAAGTACAAAAAATATTTTTGAAAAAAAGTTAAAAATGTCTTGAAAATGATAATACAATATGATTAAATAATACTTGCGCTGGATCAGTGGTGTAGCGGTTAACATGTCTCCCTGTCACGGAGAAGATCGCGGGTTCGATTCCCGTCTGATCCGCCATTAATTTAAATGGTAAAGCCAGCATTATAAATGGCCCGATAGCTCAGCTGGTAGAGCAAGGGACTGAAAATCCCTGTGTCGAGGGTTCGACTCCCCCTTGGGCCACCATTATAGTAAATTAAGTCTGATTGTTATTATCAGATTTTTTTATTTGATTTTTTTGACTTTCAATTTTTTAATTTAAAAGTATACGTCAAAAAATAACACCCTAACAAGTGAATCAATTATTTGTTAACCTTCTAGTATGAAAGCTAGGAGGTTTTATTAATGAAAGAAAAGCATCATTACTATTCTGATCAAGAAAGATATGAGC
>CAVHUN010000045.1:0-4882 GCA_963639175.1 uncultured Prevotella sp. | reverse complement strand
ATAATATTATTTATACCTAGTGTTACTCTTGGATTTGGATATTTACTTAAATATTTAGGTTCTTCTTTGCCTTTTTTAAATGCCTTAGGTACTTCTTTAGCCTTAATTGCATCACTTTTCGCTTCTAAAAGAATTAAAGAACAATGGTTGTTTTTCTTATTATATTCAATTGTTCTAGTAATTATTTGGACCTATAATTTTACAAATAATGGTTCAAGTGGTTTTACTTATTTAGTCTTAAATACTATCTATATGATACTTAATTTATATGGTTATATAATTTGGATTAATTTATATAACAAATCTAAGAACAACTAAAAAGCTACTTAATTAATTTAACTAAGTAGCTTATTTTGATTATTGATTTAATTCTAAGTGAATTGTAATAGTTGTATCAGTTTGATCTGTAATTGTAAATGAATATGGCATTTCTGTTCCATTATCCATTTTTCCATTATTTGTATAACACTTACTAAAATTAGAATTGGAATAAGAATTATATTTATCTTTTGTAAATAAATTGTTCATTGTTCCCATAGAAGAAGCATAATTAGAACCTAAATATACATCACTTCCATTAGCTGGGATTATACTTATTAATTTATTATTAGAATTGTAAGTTAATTTTGAAGTAAATGTTGAAGCATCTCCTTTAGCTGAACTACTTTTATTTACATCAATTGAATATGATTTAGTATTGCTATGAGCAGTTAATACATTAACTGTATAAGTACCATCGCTATTTTCAATTTCATCAGTTAATGGATTAGATGAATAAGCTAATGATGAAAAATATCCAGTATTTTCATTGTATTTAGCAGATAACACCCTATTATCAACATGGTACATTTGTAATCCACTTGATGCATAAGTACCACCATGTCCATATTTACTTGAAGAAGACCATTCTTTATAACCACTACTATCTTTTTGATTTAAATTAGTAGGAGTATAGTATTGTAAAATAATATATTCATCATAAATAGTGCCATTAAATAAAGATGTAGGAATTAATAAGAAATCGCCAGTATCAGTAAAGCTATTTAATGTAATATCAAATGATTTATTTAATGTAGCAACTTTAGGAGCAGCCCATCCCATTAACATCTTTGAAAATGCATTATGATCACCAACATTACAATCCATCATATCAACCATTCCACAAGGAGATGAATCATAACCTGAGCCATCTTTAGTTGTACCATAAGAATAATAATCATCTAAACCTAGCATATGACCTGATTCATGAATTAATGTATGAGCATCAATATCAGGATTATAATAACCAGTTTGAATCATTGAATAAGGGGCCCAGAAATATCTACCAGCAACTGGACTAGATTCATCAGGATCTGAATAAGTAGAAGTAGTAAATGCCCACCATAAATCAGAATCATCTACATCTAAATCAGTAAAATAAATTAAATCAATTCCATCATAATAACCATCGCTATTTGTATCAAAGCTAGAATCAAGATAACCTTTTGATTTAGCCCAGCTTACTGCTGATTCTAAAATAGTTGTTGTAATATCTTGATTACCACCATCATAAGATGATTGAACTGAGCTATCTGTTTTACTATATTGATAGGCTGCAGTTACTGTTCCAGTTAAATTTAATTTTCCATAACTAGATTTTTTATAATACGAACTTAAAGATTCAAATTCAGTAGAATCACTATCTCCAAAAAACGCAGTATTTATTGTATCTAATTGAGTTTGACTTGGAGCAGTTCCATTAGAAAAATAAACAGGAATTACTAATAATTTTGAATTACCTAAACTAGGTGTATTATCTTCTCCTAAACAAGAATAATATCCATAATTTTTATATGATTGATTTTGTAATGTATCAATATCCATTTGATAATATCCTAATTCAGTATCCGAAGAATAATGACTTGTTGAACTAGAAGATGAACTGCTAGATGATGAAGATGATGAAGATGAAGAATCTGAAGTAGAACTAGATTGTCCATTTTTATAAGTTATTTCAATCTTTGCAATGTGGATTCTTTTAACTGCTTCAAAAGTAATATAAGAACTTTCACCTATATTAGAATATTCTAAATATGCAGAATCAGAATAAGAAGTAGAAGAACTTACACTATTAGTCTTTGAATAGCTAGAAGAATTACTAACAGTAAGCTTACCTTTACCAGCATCATTTTTATTATTAAAAGAGAAAGCATAAACTTTTAAATTTAAAATATTTATATTAGATTGGAAATTAAAAGTAATACTACCTGATGTTTTGCTAGAAGACATTTTTAAAGTATAACCAGGAGCTGAATAGCAATTTTCAAATTCTACTGATTTAACATTAATATTTTGACTATTACTTTTAACAATAGATTCAATTTGATTATAAGCGCTATTGTCATATGCTTCAGTTCCAAAATTAATTGAGCCAGTCACTTGAGATTGACTTGTTGAAGAAGTTTGACTACTTATACTTGTATTTGTTGAACTTGATTGAGTAGATGTAGTGTTACTAGATGAATCACTACTATTACTAGTGCTAGTTGAACTAGAAGATGAACTGCTAGATGAACTTAATACACTACTTATTGAAGAATTATTATCACATCCTACTAATAATCCTAATAAGCTTAAACTTATCAATAATCTATTAATTTTTTTCACGATTTTTTCTCCCTAACGTGTTAATTTTATCATACAAGATTATATTTAGTCACCTAATCATCATTAATTTTTTTCTAAAATTTTGTTATAATTTTGAAGATAGGAGAAATACAAAAATTATTATGAGAATTGCATTAATTAACGAAAATAGTCAAGCTAGCAAAAACGAAATCATTTTTAATGAACTTAAAAATGTTGCTACCCCATTAGGAAACCAAGTTATTAACATTGGTATGTTTAATAGTGATGATAAATCCTTAACTTATGTTCAAAATGGTATATTAGCTGCTATTTTATTAAATACAAAAGCTGTTGATTTTGTTATTACAGGTTGTGGAACTGGTGAAGGTGCTCTTTTAGCAATGAATTCTTTTCCAGGTGTTTTATGTGGTTATATAGTTGAACCAACAGATGCTTATTTATTTAGAGAAGTAAATGATGGTAATGCTGTTAGCATGCCATTTGCTAAAGGTTTTGGATGGGGTGCAGAATTAAATTTAAGATACACATTTGAAAAACTCTTCTCTACTAAAGGTGGACAAGGTTATCCAAAAGATAGAGTTATTCCTGAACAAAGAAACAAAAAGATTTTAGATGGTGTAAAAGAAAAAAGCTATCGTCCATTAGTTGATATTTTAAAAGATATTGATCAAGATTTACTTTTACAAGCTATAGATCGTCCTTCATTTATTTCAACATTAAAAGAATTCGGTCAAGAAGGCGAATTAAAATCATTTATCTTATCTTTAGTTAAATAATTTCAATCAATTTAAAAGCCTTAATTTATAGATATGAAGTTAAAATTCCTTATCTTAAACTGAGGCTTTTTGTTTACATTTTATTTACATATTATCCAACTACCACTTTTATCTGAGCCAATTCTTTTAATTATTTCTTTAGATTTCAATTTGTTCAAATTTCTAATGACTGTTGTTCTATGCTTTTTGGTTTTAATAGCTATTTCATCAGCTGTAATTTTTGCGTTGCTTTTTATTAATTCAACTATTTCCTTTTCAACATTTGATAAATTTACAGTAGCATTTACAGTAGCATTTACAGTAGCATCATTAAATCCACTCTTATCAAATGGTATTGTAACTGTAATTGTTGAGGTTCCAAAATCATATGCTTTTTCACCATATTTACTGACTACTTTTGGTACTCCATGTCCAGTTTGCTCAACTATATGACATTGAAGGAATATTTTCATTAATTCTTCATTTACTGGATTAGTTTTCCCAGCTAAAAAATCCTTTTTAGTCATACCCTTTGGTATAGTTCCATATGATATAATTTCCAATCTATCATCATACCAGTATATAGCTGGTGGTATACCATTAACCCATTTATTATGAACTACAGCATTAATCCAAGCTTCCCTAAAAGCATCTTCATCAAACATTTTCTTTTCTTGTCTAACCATTTTTGATGTATCGACATAAGTTTTGCTAAGTGCAAGACAATACTCACTTGCTTGATCCATTGCATATAATAGGCAAGTAAATCCATATTCATTTCTTTTTAAATAATTACTCTTATCTTTTCCTTTAAATATCGCAACTTTTATCGAGTTCATATTTTCATCAGCTAAAAGATCACCTATAAGATTATATTCGCCTTCTTTTGTAATAAGATTAAAATTCTCTTCAAATTTTGATTCGTTATAATGTATATTTCTAGCACCTAAATATGTTTTAAATTTAACAAATGTTAAATCAGTTCTATTACAAGGAGTATCAACCATTTTTCTTTCAGGGATAATCATTGACTGAATAAATTTATTTGAAATTTGCTCAGGTGTCATTCCTTTTGCAGATGTTCCTATTCTCTCAAAGCAACCATAACTGCTCATTCCATATTTTTTAATATAATAAAGTTTTTTACCTTTTTTAATGGAAATTTTAATAATTTGTTTTTTATCAATAATAGGAGTATCAATTTGAATAAGTTCTCTTGGACTAGGTTCAATTTGATCTGAAACAATATTTGAAATCAATAAAGAAGCATTGTCTATATTATCAATACCAATTATTTCACCATCATCTTTTACACCAATATAAATAATTCCATCGCAAGTATTTAAAAAGGAGACAATATCATTAATAATTATTCCAGTTCTTTGATTTTCTTTTAATTCAGTATGTTGGTCTTCTTTTAAAATCATTATTAATCACCTTGAATTCCCTATTAAATTATATCATGTAAAAGTTATTTCCCCTAGATATCTATTCCCATT
>CAVHUN010000044.1:0-16174 GCA_963639175.1 uncultured Prevotella sp. | reverse complement strand
AAACCACATTAATTAATGGTATTAATGTTGAGAAATATTTAAATTATGTATTTGAAAACATTAATAAAGAACCTATAGAAAATCTATTACCATACTCAACTAATATTAAAGATAAAATTAAGTAATTAGCTGAAATTCACCATAACGAAATTCAGTTTTATTTTTAATATCAGTGTAAAAATTTGACGTACACGTATTTCCTATGATGGAATTTGATTTTTAAACTAAATGGTCGGAATAGTGAGGCTCGAACTCACGATCTCTTGGTCCCGAACCAAGTGTACTACCAACTATACTATATCCCGTACTATTTTAAATTACATTAATATCAATATTTATTCAAGCTTTTAATCTTAAAATAAAAAACCTCTTATTTAATTAAGAGGAGAATAATTAACGATGGTCGGAGTGATGAGATTTGAACTCATGGTCTCTCGGTCCCTAACCGAGCGCACTAACCAAGCTATGCTACACCCCGAGCAAAATATATTTTATTAGGAATTATTAAAAAAAGCAATCTTTTTTTGAAAATTGTTGGTATTTTGTGATTAAATCGCTGCTTTTTAATAACAATATTAAAAAATTACTGGGAATTATCCCAGTAATTAAAATTATAAGGTTCCAAAGATTCTATCACCAGCATCACCTAATCCTGGTAAGATATAGCCTTTATCATTTAATTTTTCATCCATGCAAGCTAGATAGATATGAACATCAGGATGTTCTTTTTCTACTCTTTTAACACCTTCAGGGGCACCTACTAAGTTCATCATGATGATGTCTTTATAGCCTCTTTTCTTAACAGCGTTAATTGCATCAATAGCAGAACCACCAGTTGCTAACATTGGATCGATAATTACTACTAATGGATTATCGACAACTGGTAATTTGAAATAATATTCGTGTGGCTCAAGAGTCTTTTCGTCTCTATACATACCTATATGGCCAATTCTACATGTTGGAATCATTTTTCTAACACCATCTACCATTCCAATACCGGCTCTAAGAATTGGAGCTAAGATGATTTGTTTGTCTAACTTTGTTCTATTTAATGTGCAACCTGTAGGGGTTTTAATTACATTGTCTGATTTATGTGTTCCTAAATCTTTGAATACTTCAAATGACATTAAAGAAGCAATTTCATCTAAGGTTTCTCTAAAATCTTTTGTGGAAGTATTTTCGTCTCTTAATATATCCATTTTTACTTTGATTAATGGATGATTTACTATAGTTAACATTTAAATCTCCTTTTTCTATAGTAGATTATAACTAAAAATTAATAAATGTGTTAACTTTTTATTTAAAATAACTAAAATATATTCAATTTTGCATGTACTTTATTATTCGCATAGCTAAACTTATTGGTTTCTAAGATATTAAATATATATTTAATATGTTATAATTTTTTAGGTTAATTATGGAAATAAATTTTGAAAAAGAACTAAATCATCAACAATATTTAGCAAGTACAAGTAAATCACAATATTTAAGAATTATTGCAGGAGCAGGAACTGGTAAAACTAGAACTTTAACTTATCGTTTAGCATATGTTATTTTAAATAATTCTAGACCTGCAAATAGCATTGTCGCTATTACTTTTACAAATAAAGCGGCAAATGAAATGAAACAAAGAACTTTAGACTTATTAAGTCAATATGGTTTTGATCTTACTAAGACTCCTATTATTTCTACTTTCCATTCATTTTGCATTAGGTTTTTAAGAAGAGAATTAGCTAGACACTATGTTGATTTTAAAGATTCTTTTACAATTATTAATGAAGAAGATAGCAATTCTATTTATAGAGAAATTGCTGAAAAAATGGGATGTAAAATTAAAGATGATAGATTTAAACAAGCTCTTAGTTACATTCATTCATGGAAAACAAAAGGTTTTAAAGTTGAAGATGTTGTTATAGATGAAAATGATATTGAACTATATCCAAAGAAAGAAGCCTTAGATGTTTATAGACAATATCAAGAAAGAGTTATTAAAAGTGGACAACTTGATTTTGATGATGTCTTAATTTATACAAAAGAAATAATGTCAAAAGATGAAGAAGTTAGAAGAATATATTCTTCGTATTATTCTTATTTTTTAGTTGATGAATTCCAAGATACTAATGATTTGCAGTATGAAATTGTTAAGTTATTCATGAATGAGGATACTGGATTATGTGTAGTTGGTGATCCTGATCAGACAATTTACACTTGGAGAGGTGCTAATAATTCACTTATTAAATCTAGACTAAGTAAAGACTTTCCAAATTTAGAAACAATCACATTAGATTTAAATTATCGTTCTTCTAATCAAATATTAGATGTCGCAAATAAAGTTATTGATTATAATATCGATCGTACTAAAAAAGAACTTCATTCTTTTAATAATAGAAACGGAAAGCCAGTTAGTATTATTACTGGATATAATGAACAAGATGAAGCTAATCAAATTAGTAATACAATCTTTAAATTGCACAATAGTCAAGATGTTGAATATTCTAAAATAGCGATTATTTATCGTTCAAATTATCTTTCTCGTGCAATTGAAAAATCATTAAAGTTTAAAAAGATACCATATAAGATTTATGGTGGTTTATCTTTCTATCAAAGAGAAGAAGTCGCTTCTGGATTAGCTTATTTAAAATTGTTAATTAATCAAGATGATGATATTTCATTAAAAAGAGTATTTAAATTTCCAAAAAGAGGAATTGGTGAAAAAACATATGAAAATATGGTAAATCAAGCTAATAGCTTAAATATTTCTTTGTTTGAATTAATTATTGATAATTTTGACACTTTAAAAGTTTCAGAGAATATAAAAACTAATTTATCTAGTTTTGTAAGTGGATATAAAAACATTACAAAGACAATATTAGAAAATCCAAATAATGGACAAATAATAGTAAAAGCTGTGGCTAAATATTTTAACGAAGTTGGATTATTTAGCTATTATGATAAAGTTGATCAAGATACCATTGATAAAAATGGTTCTTCTGATAATTCTAGAGTTGATAACTTAAAAGAATTGATTAACGATATTAAATCATATTTTGAAGAAAGTATTAAGAATCCAAGTGAAGATACCCCTCCTGATTTAGCAGGCTTTCTAATCAATGTTTCTTTATTTTCTGATCAAGATGAATTAGATGAAGAACAACATGTTAGCTTAATGACTGGACACGTTTCAAAAGGATTAGAATATCCTATTGTTTTTGTCACTGGTTTAGTTCAAGGAGTATTTCCTTCTAATCATTCTTTAAACGATAAAAACCCTACAAAAGCTCTTCAAGAAGAAAGAAGATTGTGCTATGTTATGTTTACTCGTGCTAAAAACGAACTTTATTTATCTACATTTGGTGGAAGAAATTTCCAAGATGATCCTAATTTACCATCCACATTTTTAAAAGAAGCTGGTTTTAAAGTCAGTGTTAAAAGTGGATTTACTAGTTCAATTAGTTCAAATAATAGCTTATATAGAAGCATAGATAAATTGTATTCTTCTTTAAGTGA
This sequence comes from uncultured Prevotella sp., assembly GCA_963639175.1. Classification (GTDB taxonomy): domain Bacteria; phylum Bacillota_I; class Bacilli_A; order RFN20; family CAG-288; genus Scatoplasma. The sequence goes on along the minus strand of CAVHUN010000044.1, from coordinate 12,667 downwards.
TGATGATACTTATCCAAGCTATGTTAGACCTACTCAAAAACAAGAAAAACCTACTAATTCAAGTGTAGTAAAATCAGTTACTGCAAGTTTCCTTTCTTCAAATAAGGAAGATTATAAAGTCGGTGATAAAATAGCCCATGTTTCATATGGAACTGGAGTAGTAGTTGAAGAAGATAAAAACTATATTAGAGTAGATTTTGGACCTGATTATGGAATCAAAAAATTAGCTAAAGGATTTAAAGCCTTTAAGAAAGTGAGTTAATTATGGATGAAGATAAAAAAAGAATAGATGAACTTACTGAATTATTAAATAAATATAATCACGAATATTACGTGTTAAATCAATCTTCTGTTTCTGATCAAGAATACGATTCATTAATGGAAGAATTACAACGCTTAGAAGAAAAAAGACCTGATTTAAAAAGCAGATTATCTCCAACTAATAGAGTAGGTGGAGGAGTATCTAGTGGATTTAAAAAGGTTACTCATAAAAAATACATGCTTTCAATTAGCGATGTATTTAATGAAGATGAACTATATGATTTTGACGCCACAATAAAAAAAGCCACAGGCTTAGATAAAATTGAATATATGTGTGAAGTTAAAATTGATGGATTAGCATGTTCATTAACTTATGAAAATGGCGATTTACAAATAGGATCTACTAGAGGAGATGGAAGTGTAGGAGAAGATGTTACTACTAATGTGTTGACTATTAAATCTATTCCTTATCATATAAAAGATTTACGCGATATAGAAATAAGAGGGGAAGTCTATATGCCTAAATCTTCATTAGTTGAAGTAAATAAGCAAAGAGAATTAAATAATGAGCCATTATTTGCAAATTGTAGAAATGCCGCTGCTGGTTCATTAAGAAACTTAGATTCTAAAGTCACAGCCTCTAGAAAATTAAATGCTTTCTGGTATTATGTCCCTGATGGATTAGAACTTGGTTTTAAAAAGCATTCTGAGGCTCTTGATTATATTCAAAGTCTAGGATTTAGAACTAATCCAGAAAGAAAGATTGCTTATGGAATTGATCAAGTCATGGAATATGTTCATTTATACCATGAAAAAAGACCAACTCTTGATTATGATATTGATGGATTAGTTATTAAAGTTAATGATATGACTTTATATGATGAAATTGGATATACAATGAAAACTCCTAAATGGGAAATTGCATATAAATTTCCTCCAGAAGAAGTCTTAACTAAATTAAATGATATTGTTTTAACAGTAGGAAGAACTGGTAGAGTGACACCTAATGCATGTTTAGCTCCTGTTAGAGTGGCTGGTTCTTTAATTTCTAGGGCTACTTTAAATAATGAAGATTTCATCAAGAAATTAGATATAAGAATAGGCGATTATGTATATTTACATAAAGCTGGTGATGTAATTCCTGAAGTATGTGGAGTAGAAAAATCAAGAAGAGATGGCTCTCAAGTTGAATATAAATTTCCATGTACTTGCCCAATATGCTCTTCTTTATTAGTAAAATCTGAATCGGAAATTCAAGCAAGATGTCCAAATACCTCTTGTCCTTCTAGAAGCATTAATAAATTGATTTATTTTGCTTCTGATTATGGAATGGATATAAATGGGTTTGGAGATGCTCTAATTGAACAATTATTCAATGAAGACTTATTAAAAGACTTTCCAGATTTTTATACATTAAAAGACCATTTACAAGAAATTATGCTTCTAGATGGAATTGGTGAAAAGACTTGTAAGACTTTATTTAAAAATATTGAAAATAGTAAGAATAATACCTTAGAAATGTTGATATCTGCTTTAGGTATTCCTTTAGTTGGTAAAAAGACTAGTAAGATATTAGCTCAGCATTATAAAAGTTTAGATAATTTAATTAATTCTACAAAAGAAGAATTAGTTGGATTACAAGATATAGGTGAAAAATCTGCTGATGTTATTTATTCTTATTTCCATGAGCAAGCTAATTTAGATACAATTAATAAGTTAAAAGAATTAGGATTAAATTTTAATTGTTTAACTATTAAAGCCGATGTAGAAGACAATTTCTTTAAAGGAAAGAAGTTTGTTTTAACTGGTACATTAGCTTCAGCTAGTAGAAATGAAATGACTTCTAGATTAGAAGATTTAGGGGCTAAATCAGCTTCAAGTGTTTCAAAAGCTACTGATTTTGTCATTGTAGGTGATCAACCTGGTTCTAAATATGATAAAGCAGTTCAATTAGGTGTTAGAATAATTAGTGAAGACGAACTTATTCAATTATTAAAAGAAAATGAAAGGAAATAGATATGATCAAAATTACTAAAGATGTAATTAATGAATGCGCAACGAATTTGATGTTTAAAATATCTGAAGAAGAATTAAACAACACATTAGATGAATTTGATTCTATTGTTAAACAAATGTCTTTTTTAGCTGCTATTAAAGATATTGATAATGTAGAACCAATGACATTCCCAATTGATGAAATACACACTTATTTAAGAGAAGATGTCCCATGTAAGAGCATGGATGTAGAAGAAGAATTAAAGATGGTTCCTTCTAGATTAGGTAACCAAGTTAAATTACCAAAGGTGGTAGGCTAATATGGAAAATTACGTTAATTTAACTATTAAAGAAATGCATGAAGGCTTAGTAAATAAAAAATTTACAGCCTTAGATTTAGTAAATCAAGCTATTAAAGCAGTTAAAGAAGATAAAAATAACTGCTATGAAGCTTTAAATTTTGACCAAGCTATTAAACAAGCAAGCTTAATAAGTGAAGTAAAAGAAGATGAATATTTTAAAGGGATTCCATTTGTAGTAAAAGATAACTATTCTACAAAAGATATTGAAACAACTGCTTCAAGTGATGTTTTAAATGGTTATGTTCCTACTTTTGATGCAGAAGTTGTTTCTAGATTGAAAAATGAAGGTGCAATTATTATTGCTAAAACAACTCTAGATGAACTTGCAATGGGGGGAACTGGTACTTCTGGTCATAAAGGAATTACTACAAATCCATATGATAGTTCTAGAATTGCTGGTGGTTCATCTTGTGGTAGTGTTGCTAGTGTTGCAAAAGGTGATGTACCATTTTCACTTGGCTCAGATACAGGCGATTCAGTAAGAAAACCTGCTTCATTATGTGGTATTTATGGTATGAAACCAACATGGGGAAGAATTTCTAGATTTGGTTTATTCCCATTTGCTCCTAGCTTAGATACTGTTGGTTATTTTGCTAGATCCACTTATGATTTAGCTATGATTACTAATTTGTTATCTGGATATGATACAAAAGATATGTCTTCTTCTACAGTTGAAGTTGAAGATTACACATCTTATTTAACAAGTGATATCAAAGCTAAAAAGATTGGTTATTTTAAATCAATTATTGATGAAACTACAAATAAAGATATCGTGGATTCTTTCTTTAAATTAGTAGAAAAATTAAAACAACAAGGTTATACAGTTGAAGAATATGATTTTCCAATTGAATTATTAGATGCTTTATATCCTACATATATGATTATTTCTTGCTCAGAAGCTACTTCTAATGATGCTAATTTAGATGGTATCAAATTTGGCATTAAGCCAGATGGAAGTGCTAAAACTTGGGAAGAATATATGACTAGTGCAAGAACTAGAGGCTTTTCTAGCTTAATTAAAAGAAGATTTATTATCGGTTCTTTCTCTTTACTTGCTGAAAATCAAGATGAATTATTTAGAAGAGCTCAAAAGGCTAGACGTTTAATTGTTAATGAAATGGAAAAGTTCTATAAAGAATTCGATTATTTACTTTTACCATGTGCTAAAGATGTTGCAAGCAAAATTGAAGATGTTTCTAATAAATGGTCAAGTAAGCCAAACTTTGTTGATAACCATTTAGGCTTAGCTAATTTAGGAGGCTATCCTTCAATCAGTTTACCTTTAGGTTATTCTTCTAATTTACCATTTGATGTAAATATTACTTCTAGACATTTCCAAGAAGGTAATATGTTCAATTTAGCAAAGCACATTGAAGATATAACTGGATTATATAATCCAACTGTTAACAATCATAAGGAGGGTTTATAAAATGAATTTTGAACCTGTAATTGGTATTGAAATACATATTGAATTAAAAACAAAGACAAAGATGTTTTCTGCAACATCTAGTGAATTTGGTCATTCTCCAAATAGTGAAACAACTCCATATGATTTAGGTTGTCCAGGTACAATGCCACTTGTAAATATGCAAGCTGTAAAATACGCTATTAAATTAGCTACTGCTTTACATATGAATATTGATAAATTAGTTCAATTTGATAGAAAGAACTATTTCTATCCAGATTTACCAAAAGGATATCAAATCACTCAACAAGAACATCCTATTGGCTCAGAAGGATATGTTGATATTGAAGTAAATGATAAAGTTAAAAGAATTAGAATTCAAAGAGCTCATATGGAAGAAGATACAGCTAAACAATTGCATTTAGCTGATATGTCATTAATTGATTACAATAGAGCTGGTACTCCTTTAGTTGAAGTTGTTACTTATCCAGATATTTCTAGTGGTGAAGAAGCTATGAAATATGTTGAAGCTATTAGAGAAATTGTCACTTTCTTAGGTGTTTCTGATGGTAAGATGGAAGAAGGTAGCTTAAGATGCGATGTTAATATTTCTTTAAAACCTGTCGGTAGTTCTACTTTAGGTACAAAATGTGAAATTAAGAACTTAAACTCTATTGCCAATGTTAGAGCTGCTCTTGATTATGAAGTAAAAAGACAATCTGAAATCTTATTAAAAGGTGAACAAGTTAGACAAGAAACAAGAAGATATGATGAATCTAAAAAGCAAACTTCTTTAATGAGAGTTAAGACTAATGCTGTAGATTATAAATACTTTAGAGAACCTAATATTATTCCAATTAGATTATCTGATGAATTTGTCAATGAAGCTATTCAATCTATGAATAAACTTCCTAGCCAATATAAACAAGAATTATTAGAAAAAGGCTTGAATAAAAAAGAAGCTGAAGTCTTGTTAGGTAATAAAGAATTAGTCGATTATTTTGAACAAGTAGAAGCTTTAGGCGTAAAAGATATTAAGGTCTTATGGAATTATTTAATGGGTGATGTCTTATCCTATTTAAATAAACAATTGATCGGCCATCAAGGATTTGACACTTTAAAGTTCACTCCCAGTAATTTTAAAGATTTTGTTAATTTAGTCGCTTCTAATAAAATTAATTCTAAACAAGCTAAGCAAGTCTTAGAAATAATGTATAAAGATGGAAAAGATCCTCTTAATATAGTTAAAGAATTAGGCTTAGAACAAGTATCTGATGTATCTTTAATTGAAGATATTGTTAGCAAGGTTTTAGCTGAAAATAGCCAATCAATTGCTGATTATAAAGCTGGTCATGATCGTGCCCTTGGTTATATTGTTGGTCAAGTAATGAAGGCTAGTAAAGGAAAAGCTAATCCTTCTATTGCTAAAGAAATAATCTTAAAGAAATTAGGATAAATGACTAAAAATTAAGACATTGAATGTGTATATGTTCAGTGTCTTTTTGTGTGATTTTAATTATTAAATTGGATGGTTATTAATATATTTGAAGTGTTCTAAAAAATGGACACTTCTTTTCTTATACTTTAATAGCAAGGAACAAGTATGGAAAGAATATATTTATGTATTGACTTAAAATCTTTTTACGCCTCATGTGAATGCGTTTTAAATGGGCTAGATTCTTTAACTACTGATTTAGTAGTTGCTGATGTTAAACGTGGGGAAGGGACAATTTGTCTAGCTGTTTCGCCTTCATTAAAACAAAAAGGTGTTAAAAATAGATGTAGATTATATCAAATAGATAAGAATTTAAAATATATAATCGCTAAACCGAGGATGTCTTTATATATTCAAATGTCAGCTAAGATATATAGTATTTATTTAAAATATGTTTCTAAAGATGATATTTTAGTTTATTCAATTGATGAATGCTTTTTAGATATTACATCATATTTAAAAATGTATGGATTAACATATAAACAACTTGCTCAAAAGATAATTGATGATGTGTATGAAAGTGTAGGAATATGTGCAACTTGTGGAATTGGCACTAATATGTTTTTGGCAAAAGTAGCTATGGATATAGTAAGTAAACATGTTGATGATCATTTAGGCTATCTAGATGAGGAATTATTTAAAAAAGAGATGTGGTATCACACTCCTTTAACTGATTTTTGGAACATAGGAGAAGGAATAAGTAGAAGACTTAAAAAATATGGAGTTACTAACTTATATGGGGTTACTAAATTAGATGAAAATATCTTATATAAAGAATTTGGAGTAAACGCTAGTTTTTTAATTGATCATGCTTATGGAAAAGAAAGCTGCACTATTAAAGATTGTCATGAATATAAATCTAAAAGTAATTCAATTTCATCTTCTCAAGTCTTATTTGAAGATTATTCTTATTTAGATGGATTAATTATTTTAAAAGAAATGGGAGAAGCAATAATTTTAAAGCTTATTACTAATAATTTAGTAACTGATAATGTTTCTGTATTTATTGGATATTCTAATTATGAAAATTGTTCATCTAAGTCAGTTAAATTAGATGGATATTATGATTCTTATTCTAAATTGATGAATGTATTTGTAAGTCTATACAACCAGATAATTATTAAAGAATTGAAAGTTAGAAGAATTGGAATAAGTCTTAATAATTTAAAAGATGTAAGTTATAGATCTATAAATTTGTTTGACGATAATTTAATTCTTGAAAAGGAATTAAAAGCGAATAAAGTTATATGTCAAATAAGAGAAATGTATGGAAAAAATTCAATACTAAGAGGAATAGACTTACTTGAAAAAGCTACTACAAGAACTAGAAATAAATTGATAGGAGGGCATAATTATTTATGAATGATAGAGCTAGACAATTCTTACCTTTTGATGCTTTGACTGGATTTAAGCAAGAAATTCAAGCTAAAGAAATTATTAAAAAAGAGAAAAGAGAATTAAGTGAAGAAGAAAAAGAATATTTATCTTTTATGCTATTAAATCTTAAAAAAGATATGCTAGTAGAAATAACTTATTATGAATCTATTAAATATAAATCATTGAAAGGAATGATAGAAAGAATAGATTATATAGATAGATTTATATACGTTAATAATAAAAGAATTGATTTTGATGATATATATGATATTAAATCTAATCAAATTGAATATTATAAAGATAGTTGTTATTCTTGTTAATTTATCAAATTAAAAAATCCTATATAGACTTAGCGTTTATATAGGATTTAGATTTTATTAATATCTTGTTAAGTTATTTGAGCTGAGGTAATCTTCAACTACTTGATTAGCAGTAGTTCCAAAGTTAGAGAAGTTAAATACAAATGGTTCTAAAGCATCACCAGTAACATAATTAATAGTATTTAATGTTAAAGTGACATCTTTAATAGCGTTAGCTTCATTTTTAGTATATGAAATTACTAAGTCAGTAGCTGACATTGTAACTCCACTTGAAGCAGTGATTCCAAAATTAGAAATAATATCAGATATAATTTCAGAATCGCTAGTGACATAAGAACCGTCTTCGTTTTGATTAAATTTATAATAATTATCAAATAAGACTAAGTTTTTAGGATAGTTCATAACTTCAGTTACATCATCTTGAACTTGAGTAAATCCACCTTGAGCATGACCTGCATTATTTGGATCTTCTCTAGTAACTAAGTTCAATGTTGTTCTATTAGAAATATAGAACATATATACATCTTGATAATAAAGATCTACATTTCCATATAACTTTAATGGATTTGCTTCATTGATGTATAAATAGCCTTTCATGTAGCTCATCAATGTTGGTTCTTGCTTTAAATATTCATCAGAGAAGTCATTGTAATAATATTGAGAAGTGAAATATTCAGTTTCCATAATTTCACCTTGATCATCATAAACAAATCTAGTGTAATTATCGTTTGCAAATAATTCTTTTATAGATTTTAATTCACTAGATGCTTCATAAGCTTTAGGAGTAGCAGCTATTAAATCTTCTAAGGTATCTAATTTAGCAGTTCCTAAGTTGCTTATTTTAATTGAATAAGAAGATTGGATTGTTCCAGATAATTCAAAGTTAATAACTAAGCAAGGTTTGCTATTTTCAGTTTTTAATTCAAGTGTTATGCTTTTATCTTCACTAGATAAATCTAAATAAGAAGAAGCAGATATTCCACAAGTTTTTAAAAATCTCATGATTTCGTTTTTTCTAGTCAATTTGAAACTAGTTGAACTTGCATCACCATTTAATGACCAATTATATAAACTTAAAACTGTATTATTGTCATATAATTTTGTGATTGTTTTATTATCTTCAGTTAATACTTCAGAGATTTTTACTTCATAGTCATCATTAAATTCAAATTTACAAACACCTTTATCTGCAAAAATGTAACCATCAGATAATTTATCGTCAAATGTGTATTCATTATATATATAGTTTGGAGTGAATACTTTATACATTTGAACTATATCGTCTTGAATGATTTGAATTGAATATGAGCTTGTATCCTTTTTAATATAGTTTACAAAGTCATTTACAGATGTTATTGTACCTGGAGCTTCTAATTTATTAGGAGTATATGTAATATTGGTTTCGGAATTAGAAGAATTTGAAGAATTAGAGCTAGAAGAAGTATTATCATTGCAGCTAACTAATCCTAATCCAGATAAGAATGTTATTGTTAAAATTAATCCTTTTTTAAATTTCATGTTTATTTAGTCCTTACTAGTAATTAAGATAAAACAATTTTGAAAAAAATTCAATTAATTTTCGAATAAATTGCTTGATTTTTTATATGCGTTTATAAGATAATTAGTTAATCTGTTTTGAACGAAAAACTTAATAGACTAATCGTTGTAGAATTACTTTTTATTTAAAGTAAATGGAGGAATAAATGAAAAATAAAATAGTCGTTTGTTTAACAGCATTGCTTTGCTTATTTAGTATAACTAGCTGTGGTGAAAATAGTGATGATATATCTAGCCAAATAGCAAACAATAGCAGTTCTACATCTTTTGAAGATACAAGCTCTAGTGCAACTAGTAGTTCAAGTGTAACTAGTGATCTTGTATTTATAGAAGATGTTGTATGTGAAGAAGATCAACAAGTTAATGAATTAGGAAGTGTAAGTGGCTTGTGGTTAGATTTAGCAATTGGTTGTCATTTACAAGTAGGTAAACCATATAATTTAAACATTAATAAACCAGCTTCATGTCAAGGAGATTTTGTATTTACATATTCAAATCCTGATATATTAGAAATAACTAATGTACAAGGAAATCAATATTCTATAACAGTTAAAAAAGCTGGTGGAACTATATTAAGCATATATGATGAAGATGGTTACTTATTTTATAGAGATGCTATTAATTGCAGAGATAAACTAACTGTTGAACAAGCTCAAAATTACATGTCAACTCAAGTTAATTATTGGAAGTCTTGTTATTCTGATGATGCTTATAATAACTATAAAATAGTATTTGAAGATACAAATAATGCTATTTTAAGAAGCATGGAAATGGGTGCCATGCTACAAGATGTATATATGGAATTAACATATACATCTGAATTAATAACTGCTGATTATGATGAATATGTATTCAGTGTTAAATATTCTGTAGAAGATGAAACAGCTGCAAATGATTTAAAACCTACAACATTTACAATTACTGCAGTCTGCGATTTGATTCATTTATCTGATAAAGTTGGTTTAATTGACTTTTTCAAACCAATTGGCGATTAAAAATATAAAAAGGAGAAATACATTATGAAAATTAAAAAATTATTAGTCTTAAGTACCGTATTATTAGTTAGTTTAGTTTCATGTGGAGATGATATTAGCTCTTCTAATACCTCTTCAACTAATAGCTCTACTACACCTACTAGCTCAAGTGCTAGTTCATCTGAACAAGGTGGAGCTTCTTCTAGTGCATCAACTAGTACTACTTCAAGTGAAGCATCTACTTCTTCAAGTTCATCTTCATCTGAAGCTGAAAAATACGTAGTTAAAATTAATACTCCTTCTGGAGTTACTATTACAGCTGATAAAGATAAATATTTACCTTCTGAGACAGTTATTTTAACAGTATCTTGCTCAGCTGGAGTTACTATTGATTCAGTTTTATACAACAAGAAAGTCGCAAATAAAGTAAATGATACTACATATACATTTATTATGCCTGCTAGATCAGTAACAGTTACTGCTACTGCTTCAATTAGTGGAGAACTTACTATTCAAGGTGATGCTTTAGCTTCATTTAGTAAAGAAGGAAATATTTATGTTGCTAGAAACGTTAAATTCAATTCCGGTAATGGTGATTTCAAAGTAGTTATTGCTAAAGATGGTAAAACTTCAATAGTTGAATTTAGTCAAATTGATAGAACAAAGTGCTTTGCTGATTTTGACTTACCTAGTACAGGTTATACTGGTAAATTAGCTACTGGGGTTACTTATGATTTCTATTATGATGCTTCTAATGGTGCAAGACCTTTATATGTAAAAAGAGTTAATGTTGATGTTTTACCTAACTCAGTTGAAACATTAGATTCATTATTTGATGGTGCAGTTCAATCTAATAAATCTGCTTTCCCTGATAATTTAACTAGTATTAGTGTTAATGATAGTGAATTAAAATCCATCTATACTTGGGAATATGATTCTACTGATAATGAAAGCTTAGCTACATTAACAAATAAAGATACTGGTGCAAAAGACTATATTTATAAAAAATATGATGCAAATAATGCAGTCTTTAAATGGGTAGATACAACTGCTACATTTGATTCTTCTTATGCAATTAGTAATGGATTAACTGGTAAAGCTGGCACATATAAAGTTACAAATTACATGATTAATTCTCATGGTGAAACTGAAGAATTAAATAGCGATCAAGAATGGGAAGAAACAAGACAATACATTAACCCATTAGTTGCTCCATTTGAAGTTAGTAAGAGAAACACATATGATTTATATAATCTTGAAAGATTATTTATGGAAGCCTATAGAGTTGGTATTACTGTTCAAGATTATGTTAAATCAAGTAGTGTTGATATCTCTTCAGTTGCAACTGGAGACGGATTTACTACTACATTAGTATCTTCTAAGACTTATGATTCATCTTCATCTACTGATTCAGGTGTTACTCAAGAAAAGATTCATTATGAATATAGAGCTACAATTAAGTTTGGAAAAGCTGGTCAATTTAAATCAATTGATTACAAGCAATATACATTTGATGATTCTACTTATAACTTCACAACTGATACATTTATTTCTGGAACAGCTGATGAAAACCTTTCAAAAGGTACTTTAGCTAAGACTTTAGTTGCTTCTTATACATATGAAGAAGTTATTGATGTCGATTTTGATTCAAGTATATATTTCATCTCTAGTATAACTAACGCTACTATTTCAAATAGTGCTGCTGGTACTGGTAATATATTAAATAGCGGTGATCAATTAAATGCTACTGAATACAATACAGGCGTATTAAAATATGTTAAATTCGATTATGCTCCTTCTTCTGCTTTAGATAGCTGGCAATATGGTGTTACTGCTTCTAGTAATGAAAGTGTAGTTAAATGGAATGATTCTTATAGAAGATATGAAGCTGATAAGACTGGTACTTCTACATTGACAATTTCTAACCAAGCTACAAAGACTCCTAAAGTAGATGTTGAAGTTACTGTTGCTTATAATATTAAAGTTCGTTCTATTTATATGAATGGTGGAGTTTACGGTTCAAATAGAAATGAATATGTAGTTGGTGATGATGTTACAGCTAATGCTGCTAATATTTATGCAGGTAAAGTTTCTAAGATTAAACTTGGTGCAAGTGGAAATGATCCTACTGGTGAAGTAGCTTTACCACCTGATTTATCTGCAACTGTTTCTGATGATTCATTAGGTATTTCAGTTAGCTTTGATACTTCTAATAATGATATGTATATTGATGCCACAAAAGTTAATATTACTACAGATACAAAAGTCAAGTTAACATTAAATAGTAAATATTTCCAAGAAAAAGATGGTAGTGCACAAACCCCTTCAGTCTTTACAATTACTATTAAACCATTTGTAAATATCGCTTCTTTAGAAGGTACATATACATGTGCTCAAACAAGTAATGCTGGAACAGCTTCTTTAACAGTTAAACCAAGTGATCAAACAATTCAAGTAACAAATAAAGATGGTGATTATAATCTTATTGATTTAGTTGTTGGAGATGATTCTTATAAATTAGCTTATAAATTTAATTCATCAACTGGCAAATTCACATCTGCAATAATTGTTACTCAAACTGGTGATACATATACTTATAATTATGACTATGATGTTAAATTAGTATATGATTCAACACAAGGAATTGGAGTTTATTTAGCTAAGTCTTCTTGGTCTGGTCAAGATTCTGTATCTGAAGATGAAATCTTAGGATATAACGATGGCGATGATGATTATCTAGAATATTATTATGATTACTTTACAAAAGTAGCTTAATCAATAATCAAAAAAATCTAAACTAAATACTGCTAGGAAACTAGCAGTTTTTATATTGTTTAGGAAATTGTATTTGTAGCGAAAAAAATTAAAAAACACAATCCTAGGGCTAAAATTGTGTTACTTTTCTATTTTATAAATGAAAT
>CAVHUN010000043.1:15408-20064 GCA_963639175.1 uncultured Prevotella sp. | reverse complement strand
ATTCATTCCGGAATGAATGGATAAATATCTTTTACACATAATTTACTCTACTCCCCTTATAACAAAGGTGTTGTTTTTATTTGAAATTAATTTTTAAATTAGTAAATTGTAACATCATGCATAACTAAGTTGTAACACGTGTTACAACTTGTTTCTAGGTTCTAGTATTATTTAATATTGATAATTATATTATTCAAATCTTGGGTGATTTAAAAAGTGCTAATTGAGTTAAATAATTAGCACCTAAAGAAACTATATTTTCTTTTCGAATTTTTGAATTTGAGTTTTTTCACCTATAACTACTAAAGCATCTTCTTTAGTTAATTTATAAGTAGGTTCAATTCTTGTAATGATTCTTCCACTTGTTTCAATAGCGATAATGTTAATGCCATATTTTTTACGAATATCAATTTCAAGAATTGATTTTCCTATGTATGATTTAGGAATCTTAACTTCAATAATTTCTACATCATCACTTAAGGAAATAAAATCTAAGAAGTTATTATTTAATATTTTCTTTGCAAGTCTATTAGCACTATCTTTATATGGATAAATAACTTCAGCACCTAGCTTTTCTAATACTATTCCTTGTTCTTCTGTGTTTGAAATGGCAATTACTTTTCTTACACCTAAGTTTAAAGCATTTAAAGTAGCAAAAATTGCAGTGTCAAGATGTTCACCAATACATACTACTATGGTGTCACATTCTTTAAATCCAGTGTCTTCTAAAGTTTTTACTGAAATTTCTTCACTTACAAAGGCTTCTTCTGCAATATCTAAAACCTTCTTTACTTTATTTTCATCTTTATCGATACAAATTAAGCTTTTACCACTGTCTTTTAATTCTTTTACTAAAGAAAGTCCGAATTTACCTAATCCGATAATTCCAATACTTCCATTTGTTTTTTTAGATGCCATAAATATATTCTCCTTTATCCAATTGATAAGTCTTCACTTACATAGCTATACATTGCTTTTTCTTTTGGTTTAAACATTGTTGATAATGTTAATGGACCAACTCTTCCAATATACATTAGTGCGACTAAGATTACTTTACTTCCTGTTCTTAAATATGGGGTAATTCCAGTTGTTAAACCAACTGTAGCAAATCCACTCATTGCATCAAAGGCGAAATCTAAGGAAGAATATGTTCTACATCCATCAATATAATTATCGACTCTTTGATTGTTATAAACATATACTTGTCCACCTTCAATAGCGTTAATTAAGAAATATCCACCAATAAATACGGATAGTCCCATAATTATGATTAATAAGGCTTTATTAATTAATTCAGATTTGATATTTCTTTTAAATAAATGAGGATTCTTATTTGTAACTATTGATCTAAAATAGGCTAAGAATACTGCAATTGTTGTAGTTTTAACCCCACCCCCAGCACTTCCAGGGGAAGCTCCAATAAACATGAATATACACATCATTATGATTGTGGAATTTCTAAATAAATATAAGTCTTTACTAGTAAAACCAGCAGTTCTAGAAGAGACAGACATAAAATAAGCATTTAAGAAATTAACATCAGATTTATTGAATAATTCGCCTAAATAAATACAAAGAGTTCCTAATATTATTAAGATTAATGAATAGACTAATACGACTTTTGTGTGTAAAGAAAACTTTTTGAATTTGAATCTTTTTTCTATAACATCAATTACTACAAAATAACCAATACCACCAGCAATTACTAAAAAGGCATTTGTTAATAATAACATAGCATCGTTAGAATAGTTCATTAAACTAGAAGTGCCTAGTACATCAATACCAGCATTATTAAATGAAGAAATTGAATTGAATAATCCTACTTTAAAAGCATCTCTTGCACTCATGTTTTGGATGTAATAAAAATCTAAAAAGGAAAGAGCAGTACCAATTAATTCGAAAGAAAATGAGACAGCTAATATTTTAAAAAACATTGGTTTAATACCTTTATAGCTTCCTAAGTTCCAGTTTTCTTTAATTAAATTTTGTTGAGAAATATCGACCTTTTTTTGAACAAATAAGAAAAAGATAGTACCAAAAGTAGTAACACCTAGCCCACCAATTTGAATTAATATTAATATGATGGCTTTTCCTATATATGTATATGTATCTCCTACTCCTAGTGGGACTGTTAATAAACCAGTAACACATAAAGAGGTAGTAGCAGTAAATAAGTTATCTACATAATTAACTTTTATACCATTTTCAATTGAAAAGGGCATACTTAAAAGAAAACTTCCTAAAAAGATTACTCCTAAAAATGATAAGGCGATAATTAAGAAAGGATTGATGTGAAATTTCTTTTTAACAATTCTTTCTTGTTTGGAATGTGTTTTAAATCCCATAGTGTCTTCCTTTTTAAAAAATACACATTAATATTATATTAAAAATGGAAAAAAATAAAGTTTTACTTGAAACTGACTGACTAAATAAATTATAATTTACTAGCAAGTTTTGCTTGGCAAAATCCAAGCCGGAAGGAGAGCTATAAATATGAAACAAGGAATTCATCCTGAATATCATCGCTGCAAGGTTACATGTGTAAACTGTGGTACTACTTTCGAAACTGGTTCTGTATTAAAAGAAATCAGAGTTGATACTTGCTCCAATTGCCATTCTTTCTTTACTGGCAAGGCTGGTGCAATCGTCTCTGATGGTAGAATCGATCGTTTCAACAAAAAGTACGCTGCTAAACAAGGTAAATAGTTTTATATATAAGAGCTTCTAGAAATAGTTGCTCTTTTTTCTTGCTCTTTTATTCGTAAATAATAAATATATAGTTTATAATAGTTAGTGAAATTTGGAGGATTAAAATGGACAAGAAATATTTTTATGTTACAACCCCTATTTATTATGCATCAGCACATTTACATATTGGACATGCTTATTGTGAAGCAATAAGTGATACTGTTGCTAGATATAAGCGTTTAAGAGGATATCAAGTTTTCTTTTTAACTGGGGCAGATGAACACGGTGAAAAGATTGCTAAAAATGCTGCAAAAAATAATATGGAGCCACAAGAATTTGTAGATAAGATTTATCTTAACTTTATTGAAAACTGGAAGAATATGGATATCTCTTATGATAAATTCATTAGAACAACTTCTAAAGAACATGTAGAAGTCGTACAAAAAGTATTCACTAAATTATTAAATCAAGGTGATATTTATTTAGGAAGTTATGAAGGATGGTATTGTACTTCATGTGAATCATTTTGGACTAATTCACAAGTAGGTGAAAAACATCTATGCCCAGATTGTGGAAGAGAAGTACATAAAGAAACTCAACAAGCATATTTCTTAAATTGTAAAAAATATGTTTCCAAATTAATGGAATTTTATAATTCTCATCCTAACTTTGTTCCTGGTGGAAAATTAAATGAAATGATTAATACATTTATTACTCCAGGCTTAGAAGATTTATGTATTACTAGACAAGATGTTAAATGGGGCGTTCCTTTAAAAGAAGATCCTAATCAAGTTATTTATGTTTGGATCGACGCTTTGTTAAATTACATTTCCGCATTAGGATATATGTCTAATGATGAATCATTATTTAATAAATATTGGTCAGATGAATCTACTATTGTTCAATTTGCTGGAAGAGAAATTAATAGATTCCACACTATTTATTGGCCTATTTTATTAATGGCACTTGGATTAAGATTACCTGATACTATTTATATTCATGGATTATTATTAACTAGATCTGGAGTTAAATTATCTAAGTCATTAGGTAATGCTCCTTCTCCTTTACCATTAATTGAAAGATATTCATTAGACGCTTTACGTTATTATATGGCTAGAGAAATGGTCATTGGTGAAGATGGCACATTTACCCCTAAACAATTTGTTGAAAGAATCAATTCTGATTTAGTAAATAATTATGGTAATTTATTAAACAGAACTCTTGGAATGGTTAAAAAATATTTCAATGGCGTAGTACCTACATATAAAGAAATCGATGATGAAAACATCAAGAATTTATATGCTAATGTAAATAAATATTTAGCTGATTATGAAAAGTACATGGATGTATATGATGTTACAAAAGGTGCTGCTAGTGCAATGAGCTTATTAGATTTAGGAAATAAATTTATTGAAGTCCAAGCCCCATGGGTACTTGCAAAAGATCCTTCTAAGAAAGAAATACTTGAACAAAGTATGTACGCATTAGAAGAAGTCTTAAGAATCGGTTCAATAATTTTACAACCATTCTTAGTTACAAAAGCTAAATTGGCATTAGAACAATTAAATGTTCCTTCTAATTTACAAACATATGATAGTGTTAAACACATTGGAGATATGTCAAATATAGTAAATAATCAAGCAAGTCAACTTTTCCCCAGATTAGATGTTGCAAAAGAAATCGAATTCTTAACAGAATTAATCGATGGTAAAAAAGAATAATTACTAAGAATAAATACCTGCAAGTTAAATATGCTTGTGGGTTTTATTTTGCTAAAATTCATATAAAATGAACGAATATGTGTTACAAATTCAAAAAAATTAAAAGTTTGTAACACATGTTTGATATTTTTTATTAAAATATAGTAGGGAGAGTTTAATAATATGGATATTAAAAGAACTAAGTATTTGAATGAAATAAGAAGATTTTATGATTCTAATCTTATAAAAGTTTTGACTGGAATAAGAA
>CAVHUN010000043.1:0-15398 GCA_963639175.1 uncultured Prevotella sp. | reverse complement strand
GACTGGAATTAGAAGATGTGGGAAAAGTGTTTTATTAAATCAAATAAAAGAAGAACTTGTAAATGATTATAAAGTTGATAACAAGCATATTATTTCAATCAATTTTGAAGATTTAGCTTTTTCTAATATTCATACATATAAAAAATTAAACGATTATTTACTAAAAAAAATTGTAGATGATAAGAAATATTATATATTTTTAGATGAAATTCAACATGTTAGTTCATTTGAAAAAACATTAGCGTCTTTAAAAGCAACACAAAATGTTTCTATTTTTGTTACTGGTAGTAATTCAAAATTATTGTCAGGAAAATTAGCTAGTTTACTTGTTGGTAGATGTAAAGAATTTAAAATTATGCCATTTTCTTATAAAGAGTTTTTAGAATATTTTGAAGTCAATAATCTTAAAAAGCCAGAAAAACCACTTCAAAATTACTTACTTTATGGTGGAATGCCACAAAGATTAGATTATTCTTTAGATGAAGATATTAAAAGTTATTTATTAGATTTATACGAAGGTATCATCAATAAGGATATTTGTAATTCAAAATCTAAAATTAAAAAAGATACATTTAGAATTATTTCAGATTATATTATTAGCAATTCAGCAAAAGAATTTTCAGCTGATAGTATAGTAAGTTATTTTAACAAAAATAATAATGATGATATATATAGAGAAACAATTTATAGATATTTAGAAAAAATGGAGCAAGCATTCTTAATATCAAGAGTTAAAAGATATGATGTGGCTTCTAAAAGAACTTTGAAGTCTATTGAAAAACAATATGCTATGGATAATGGATTAATGTTAATTACAAATACTTCTAATAGAATGTTTATTTCTCATTTACTAGAAAATTTAGTGTATAACGAATTGAAATATAGAGGTTATGATGTAAAAATTGGAAAAACATTTAAAGGTGAAATTGATTTTGTAGCTATGAAAAATAATAAAAAATGTTTCATACAAGTAGCGTATTTATTAGCTGATGAAGAAGTTGTTGAAAGAGAATTTAATGCATTCAATTCAATAAAAGATATTTCACCTAAATATGTTTTTAGTATGGATGATTTTGATATGTCTAGAGAAGGAATTAAACATATTAATATTGAAGAATGGTTATTAGGAAAAGTTGACATAGAAATTCAATAATGTGTTACAAATTCAAAAAAATAAAAGTTTGTAACACATGTTTGATAATTTGATGTCTCATATTATGAGGCGAGTAATAGTGTGAATGGCGTTTTATTTAGCTATTAATCCTTTAAATTCTTATCCAATATTATATAAATATAATATTCCTTTTGAAAAAATTGTTTGAATTTGTTTTATTATGGCTTATAATATTATAGAATTTAAATGTATCAGTTTAGTAAAGGAAAGGAGTTTTTAAAGTGCGAGAAAAAGTAATACTTGTCTGTACAAAATGTCTATCTAGAAATTATACAGTAACAAAGAAAAAAGGTGATGAAAGAATGGAAGTAAATAAGTTCTGTCCTAAATGTAATCAACACACTCTCCACAAGGAAACTAGATAATTAAATATGAGAAAGATAAAAAACTATTTTAAAGGCGTTGCCTTTGAAGCAAAAAGAGTAAGATGGCCTAAGAAAAAGCAATTATGGACAGCTGTTGGTACAGTTTGTGTAATTGCTATTGTCGCTGCTTTAGTTATTTTCTTTGAAGACTGGATTGTCGCTCAAATGTTAAATGGCTTTAAAGCATTAAAATCTGACAGCTCTTCATCAAGTGCTGCTTAATTAATTGAAAGGAAAAATGTATGTTAGAAGAAAATTTAGAACAAGAAAATCAACAAGAAGAAAGTGCTCAAGAAGTTGCAAAGTCAACTTCTGATATTGAAACAGCCCCTCAATGGTATGTTGCAAATACATATTCAGGAAGAGAAAGAATAGTTGCTGACTATTTAGAAAAAAGAAAGATTTCAATGCATTTAGAAAATGAAATCTTTAGAATTGTTGTCCCTGAAAAGACAGTTCCAGTTATTGATAAAAAGACTGGTAAACAAAAAGTCTTAAAAAATGGTGAATTAAAAACTAAGATTGAAAATTTATATCCAGGTTATATCTTTGTTGAAGCTATCATGACAGATTATGCTTGGTATGTTATTAGAAACACTCCAGGTGTTACTGGTATTGTCGGTTCATCTGGTTCAGGTACAAAACCATTCCCATTACCAAGAGAAGATATGTTACCTATATTAAAGGCAATGAACTTAATTGTTCCTGAAGTTAGAACAGATTATAACATTGGTGAAACAGTTAAGATCTTAGAAGGTCCATTTGCAGATGAAGTTGGTCAAATTATTTCTATTGATGGAAGTACTAACCAAGCTGAAATTTCAGTTATGTTCTTTGGTAGACCTACTAATATTTCTGTTCCATTTGCCGATCTTGAAAAAGTTGATTAATTTTGAGCATTAATTAGCAAAAAAATATTAAATTCATGTTATATTTACATTAACATGAAATCAAAAAGGAGGTAAAAATAACAGATGAAAAACCCCAATGAAAACAACAATCAACCAGGTATGATTCCAACAAAGAAAACACCTTGGTTATGGTATATTATCGCAGTTATAATTATCGGATTATTTATCGGTACATTTGTAATGAATAATATGTCAAGTGGCACTAGTTACAATGATGCTGATTTATCTGGTAGTGTTACTTTAAATGATGATGGTCATACTTTAAATGTTGATTCTAATGCAGGTAAACTTACAAATATTCTTGCAAAAGAAGAAGTTACTGCTTTAACTAAAGCCACTCATTCAGAGGCTGGTTATTTCACTTTAAGTGGTAGATATAAGAAATATTCAACTGATAATACTTCTTATTCATTAACTACATTTACTGCCACTTTAACTTTAAGCAATGACAATGTTTCTAAATTATCTTACATAATTGAAAACAGATGGTACAAAGTTGAAAATAGTTCCACTTATATAAAATATTATGGTGGTGAAAGAAATAATTACGCTATTATTGATTATACAAATCAAACTAACTGGTCTTCAATTATTGTTAATGCAATATTATGGATTTTAGTTATTGGTATTGGTATCTATCTATTAAATAGATTAATGAAGTCTTTCTCTTCAAGTTTAGGTGGAATGAGTTCACAACAAATGAACTTCAATTCTTCTAGAGCTAAAAGAGAAACTCACACCAATGTTAAATTTAAAGACGTTGCTGGATGTGATGAAGTAAAAGCTGAATTAGTTGAATTAGTCGACTATTTTAGAAATGCAAAAGCCTATACTCGTTTAGGTGCTAAATTACCTAAAGGTTTCTTACTTGTAGGCCCTCCAGGTACTGGTAAAACTTTACTTGCTAAAGCTGTTGCTGGTGAAGCTAATGTTCCTTTCTATTCAATTTCAGGTTCTGACTTTGTAGAAATGTATGTTGGTGTTGGTGCTGGTAGAGTAAGAGATATGTTTAAAACCGCTAAACAAAACGCTCCTTGCTTAGTATTTATTGATGAAATTGATGCTGTTGGTAGACAAAGAGGCGCTGGTATGGGTGGTGGAAATGATGAAAGAGAACAAACACTCAACCAATTATTAGTTGAAATGGATGGCTTTGAAGATAACGCTGGTGTTATTGTAATGGCCGCTACAAATAGAGCTGATGTATTAGATCCTGCTTTAACTAGAGCTGGCCGTTTTGATAGACAAATCACAGTTGATTTACCTGATAAAGAAGGTAGAGAAGCTATCTTAAAAGTCCACGCAAGAAATAAAGTTATAGCAAGTGATGTAGACTTTGGTGCTATTGCTAGTAGAACAGTTGGATTTTCTGGTGCTGATTTAGCAAATATCTTAAATGATGCTGCTATTTTAGCAGTTAGAGAAAAGAAAAATGCTTTAGATATGGAAGATATCGATGAAGCAATTGATAGATCTATTGCTGGACCTGCTAAGACAAATAGAGGAATGTCTGAACAAGAAAAAAGAAGAGTTGCTTACCATGAATCTGGACACGCAGTTATTGGTATTAGATTACAACATTCTGAAAAAGTTCAAAGAATTACTATTATTCCTAGAGGAAGAACTGGTGGTCATGTCTTAATGACACCAGAAGCTGATAGATTTGTTCTAACAAAGCAAGAATTAATTGCTCAAATTACTGGTTTACTTGGTGGTAGAACTTCTGAAGAAATATTCTTTGGAGATGTATCAACAGGAGCAAGTAATGATATTGAACAAGCTACAAGAATTGCTAGAACTATGGTTACTGAATATGGTATGTCTGAACTTGGTCCTATCCAATATGAAAGAAATACTGGCTCAGTATTCTTAGGTAGAGATTACACTCAAAATCAAGCTAATTATTCTACTCAAGTAGCTTTTGAAATTGATAAAGCTGTAAGAGATATTATTGATTCAGCTCATAAGAATTGTTATGACTTATTAATTAAGTACAAAGATGATGTTGAATTAATCGCTAAAACATTGTTAGAAAACGAAACAATTACTGCTGAACAAATTGATTACTTAATTGAACATAGATGTTTACCTCCTAAAAATAATGGAGAAACTTCTACCTCTGATTTTTCTAAAAAAGTAGATGATGAAAAGAAAGTAGAACAAGAAACTACTCCTAGTAAAAAAGAATTATCTACTCAAGGAAAAGAATTCGAAGAAGGATTAAAACAACTCAACAATACTATTTCTCATATTGTATTGTTTTGTGAAGATGATAATGGTGAAGCAATTTCATTAATTAAAGCTAAGAAAATGATTAAAGATATTGCTAATAGACATATCGCTACTATGCAAGGCTTAGGTGAACAAATCTCTGATAAATTAAAGGCAAATGCTGTCTTAGTTGTAAGAAAAAAATTATGGCAAGAATTTGCAGCTACTAATGAAGAATTTGGAAACTATGTTGAACAAACAACTGGAATTGAAGTAGTCTTTATCAAAACAAATCACGAATCAATTGAAAAGTTAGAAACATCTTTAAAAAAGGCTAATTCACCTACTGATGTAACTTCTAAAAAGACTAAGAAAGCTAAAGACTTATCTTCTTCTTTAAAAGAAGCATTAAAAGAAGATGAAGAAGAAAATAATAAAGATAATTCATCTAAGTAAATAATTAGTTAAATAATTTTAAATATTACCCAGCTTGATAATTCTTGCTGGGTTTTATTGTGGTTTAAAAAGAGTAAAGGACTTTTAGTAATCGCATTGGTCAATTATTTACTTTTTATTATTTAAAGGGTCTTTAATTTATTTATCTTATCATATATTTGTAAAATGATAAGATAAATGATAAGATAAATGCATAAGGTGGGGTGATATTTATGTATAAAGAAGATGAAAGAATAGAATTAAAAAAATCCTTAGCTCAGTTAAAAGAAGGAATTATATCTTTAAGTGCAATGCTAAATAAAAATTATTGTGGTGAATTGTATTTTGGAATTAATGATGAAGGAAAAATAGTTGGATTACAATTAGGAAAAAAGACAATTAGTGACCTAACTCATGAAATTCAAAATAATTTAAAACCTTTGCCAAATAATGTAGAAATAAAAGAAGAAATAATTGAAAATAAAAGGATTTTAAAAATAATAGTAAATGGAAATGATACACCTTATTCAGCTTATGGTAGATATTATATTAGAATTAACGATGCTGATATTTTAATGAGTTCTTATCAACTTCAATATTATTTTATTAACAAAGAAAATACATATATAAATTGGGAACAAGAAGAAACTAAATATGGAATTGATGATATAAATGAAGAATTATTAATTGAATGTATAAGAACTGCTAATGAAAAAGGAAGATTAAATTACGTATATAGAAACTCAGCTGAAGCGCTTAATAAATTAGGATTATTAACCGAAAATAATAAACTTAATAATGCTGGATATTATTTATTTAGCAATAAGAAACCAATCAAAATTAAATTAGCTAATTATCCAACTGATTCAAGAATAGAATTTGGAGAAATAAAAGAATTCAAGGGTAATATATTTGAATGCATACAAGAAAGCTTTTCATATATACAAAATCACATATCATATAAATCAAACATTGAAGGAATTAGAAGAGTAGAAATTCCAGAGATTCCTTTAAAAGCTCTTAGAGAAATAATTATTAATTCTTTTGCACATTGTTCTTATTCTATAAAAGGAGATTACAATCAATATGTAATTTATAAATCTAGTGTAAGAATATATAATCCTGGATCTATATTTAAAAATATTGATCCAGTAAGATTTGCTAATGGCCAAATAGGAAGTAAAATAAGAAATATATTAATAGCAGATGTTTTATATAAATTTGGATATATCGATGCATTTGGTACAGGATTTGAAAGAACATTTGCCTTATGCAATCAAAACCAAATTAGCTATAAATATTTAAATGATGAATTTGGATTTACTTTTATATTTGATAGAAAAGTTGACTTCTTAGAGCAAAAGGAAGAAGCAAAACTAAACAAGAAAATAAGTCAAATAGATAAATTAATAATGGAATTTATAAATGACAATCAATATATTACAATTCCAGAATTAGCAAATAAAATTAATAAATCTGAACCAACAATATATAGACATTTAGATAATTTAGTAAAAGAAAATGTTATAGAAAGAATAGGTTCAAGAAAAAGCGGATATTGGAATATAAAAGATTAAAAATTAATCTTTTAAGCAACCAATTGGAATAACAAGGACACCATCATTTCTTTTATAACCATACTCACTAGCTGTAATTATTATTTTCAGATCTGGCAAACGTAAAGGAACTTGTTTTTCAACTTGATTGTATTCTTTTAATAATCTTTCAATTTCACAAAGGTGTTTAGCGCCTTCATTTACATCGTGCTCTCCAAGTTTAAATTCGATTAAGGCATATCTTCCATCTTCTAAATGTAATACACAATCTGCTTCAAGGCCATAACGGTCATGATAATAAGATATTGTTCCACTATGCTTAGATGAATAGACTTTAAGATCTCTTATACATAATGATTCAAATAAGAAACCTAGTGTTTTAAAATCGGTATTGAAATATTTTGGACTAATTCCAAGAGCGGCTACAGCAATAGAAGGATCAACTAAATTTCTTTTTTTACCAGATCTAATTGCGCTTTTAGATCTTATTGCAGGACACCATGCATCAATGTCTTGAATTATATTTAAGCGTTCTAAAGCATCATAATAATCTTTAAAAGTAGATTCTGAAATACCAGAATTGGCATTTGCATCTTTTAGTATTATGTTTTTATCTGCTAAAGTGCAAATGTTTCTAGAAATTGATTTTAATATTGATTTTGCATAATTAGAGTTTCTTTTAATGTGATCGATATTTGAAATATCTTTTTTACAAGTTTGTGAATATAAGTCTTTAGCTAGATATAGCTTTTCTTCGTCTGTGTTTAATGTGAAAATAGCAGGCCATCCACCTCTACAAATAGCAAAAATTATATCATCTATACTCATATTAGATTTGCAAGATTCAAAAGAATTAGGATTATCAAATAAATCGATTAGCGAAACTGAACCATTTGATTCATTGGTTTCATATAAAGATAGAGGAAGCATTTCAATTGTGCTTATTCTTAAAGTTCCTGTATGTGGAGTGTCTATGCTATTTGAAGATGAACCAGTTAAAATAAATTGACCTTTTAATTCTGGATTATCATCACAATACTTTCTAATCGTTCCCCATAATTTAGGAGCATCTTGCCATTCATCAAAAAGTCTAGGCTTATCGCCTTCTAATAATTTGCTAGGTGAAGTATTTCCAACAGCTAATAACATTTCTCGTTTATCTTCATCTTGAAATTCGACAAAGCTTTTTGAAAATTGTTTTGCACTTCTTGTTTTACCACATCCTTTTGGCCCAGCAATTAAAATAGCACCAAACACTTTTAATCTAAATTTGATTTCTTCATCAATAATTCTATTCTTGTATTCATTCATAATTAGTCACTTCCTATTTAAATTATAACAAAAAAAGTTAAAAAATAAACCTTTTTTGTGGCAAATAAAAACCCTAATTTGTGGTATTTTGTCGGCCCTTTTTGTGGTACTTAAAGAACCAAATTTGTGGTATTTTGAAACCTAAATTTGCGCTAAGTTTATAAATTGGTTCTTATCTATTATTCATAGATATTCTTTTGTTTTCTTTTATTATTTTATTATCTAGTAGAGATTAAATATGGTTATGGTGTAAAATTTAATAGTTATTAGGTGTTTAAAATGAAAGAATTTAGTATTGATGGAATTACAATTAAAAATAGATATGTTCAAGCTCCTTTAGCTGGATATACAAGCTATGCTATGAGAAGTCTTGATTATAAATATGGATGTGGATTAGCATATTCAGAAATGATATCTGCTACAGCTATTTGCTATGGAAATGATAAGACATTAGAAATGCTACCTTATAAAAAAGAAGAAGGTTTATTAGCTTTGCAATTATTTGGGGGAGATATCAACAATGTCTTACAAGCTATAAAGTATATAGATGCTCATTGTGAATACGATTTTTTGGATTTTAATTTTGGTTGCCCAGTTCCAAAAGTCATTAAGCAAAATGCTGGCTCTTCTTTTTTAACTAGACAAGAAGATATGTATTTATTAGTAAGAAAAATGGTTGAAATATGTTCTCATCCAGTTATATGTAAGATTAGATTAGGATTTAAAGATTTTAATTATTTATCGACTTCAAAATTAATTCAAGATGCTGGGGCTAAAGCTATAGCTGTGCATGGAAGAACTCAAAAAGAAGGCTTTGTAGGAGAAGTGCATTATGATATGATTGGTGAAATTAAAAAGCAATTAACTATACCAGTAATCGCAAATGGAAATATAGATGTAGATAACATAGACTTAATAGAAAAGATCACTAACGCTGATGCTTTTATGTTTGGAAGAGCAAGCATGGGATATCCTAAATTATTTGAAGATTTAATAAATCATGAAAATAATTTATCAATTAGAGAAAAAACAAAAAAAGAACAAGCTAGATGTATGTTAGAACACCTTCATCTTTTAATTGAAGAAAAAGGCGAAAAAATGGCCTGTCAATTATTTAGAGGAATCGCTTGTTTTTATTTAAAAGGAATAGATCAAGCTAAAGAATTAAAGACTAAATTGATTAAATGTTCTTCATTAAAAGAATTCGAAGATATATTAATTCCATTAGTAGATTAATTGTTTGTTAAGACTTCATTTATTAATTCATCTATTTGATTTTCGTTATATATTTTTATATTTAATTGTCTTAATTTAGAAGTAGTAAAGCCTTCGCCTTTTTTAGTCTTACCTGAGAAAGTGCCATCATAAATCAGATTAACTCCACATGAAGGGGATTTATCTTTTAATAAAGCGTATTTTATATTGTATTTAATAGCTTTTTGATATGCTATATCACTTCCTTTAATAAAATAAGATGTGATATCTTCATTATTTTTATTTATCACTTTATCTTCCTTAATTTCACTAGGTAATCTAGGAACAGTTAATCTTGCTTCAACTTCTGGACAAATAGGAATTAAATTGAAATATTCATTTAGTTTTTCGATTCCATCTATTTTTATTATTTTAGAATCCCATCTTAAATTATTTGAAAGTAGACAAGATGAAATTAATAAATTAATCTTTGTCATTATTTGAGTTGTCTTTTTGGTCTTCTAAAGAAGAATTGGAATTATTTTCAGAATTATTGTTTTGTCCTTTATTTTTATTGAATCTAAATTTTTCTAAGGATATAAAGCGGTGTTTTCTATCTTCTTTTAATAAGTCAGTAATTGAAACTTCTGTTGTTTCATCTAATTCTTCTTTCTTCATTGCTGAAAGCATAATTCTTTCTTTTTTAGATATCTTTACATAAATAATCGCAAAAACTAAACCAAGAAGACCAATAATAGGCATCATAACACCAAAGGCAATTCTAAATGTTGTTTCAGGATGTTCACCTGGGTTAGTAGCATCTTGGAATCCAAAATATGAAGCTAAAAAGGCAGTGATAATAGTAGTTAAAATAACTGATATTCTACCAATTAAAGTGGCGATTGATCCTAAAGCAGCTTCTCTAGATACTCTAAATTTGAGCTTATCTAAGTCGATTAATTCAGCAGATATCATATCTGGACAAACCATTAATCCACCTATAAATGGACCAACACATAAACAAATTATTAATCCGCTGACAAAATTATTAGGAACTAAGAATAACAAAGTAGAAGCAGGTAATCCAATAAAGGAAATTAACCAAGATTTAGTATGGCCTATTTTTCTTATAAGGATATACCAAATAGGTAAAGAAACCATTAATGAACCGAAGAAAGCTCCTAAACATAATGATTGTTGCCAACCATCAATTCCTAAAACATAGTTGCAATAGAATGGATATAAAGAAACAATTAATGCAAGAATTGCTGAATAGAAAGATTGAGCAATGTTAAATACAATAAATGATGGCTCTTTTAAGACATCTTTAAATGTGTCGATAAAAGAGAACTTTTCTGTTTCAATTTCTACTGCTTGGATATCATCTTTAATATTGATTGATTTAAATAAAATAAACAATGTAATTATGTATACACAGCTATAAATAATACCGACTACATAATAAGGCAAATGGAAATTATCAGTTAAAATAGGTGTTAATAAATAGCATAAAATCATACCGATAACTTCAAAACCATGCTTATAAGAAGCGACTTCACTTCTTTGCTTACCAGTAGTAAATAAAGTAGGGAACATGGCGTTGTAGTTTGTATACATTACTGTTGAAGCGTTTTCTAAAGAGATGGAAATGATTAAATACCAAACAAAGAAACCGACAGGAGAAAAATGGGTTTCTTTACTTACACAGTAAGTTAAGATAACAAAGGCTGGCAAAAATAGTGCTCCACCAATTAACCAAGGAACTCTTTTTCCTAATCTTTTTGAATGTGTCTTTTCAGATAAAAAGCCGAAGATAATATCGTTTAACCAGTCAACAATAACAAATACTATTTTACAAATAGAGGCATAAGTCATAGTAACTATACCAGTATTGATGTAATAGGCAGTATTAAAGCCATGGTAAAGTTGAGTTAAAAAGGTTAAGCCGAATAAAAATAAGGCGAATCCTAATTTGTTTGTTGGTTTATTACGATTAAATAAATACTTGTTAAAAAACATACTTAATTATTATATATAATAATCTCATTTAATTAAATAAAATTTCAAAAGTTAGAAAAGAAAACGCTTAGAATAATTAAAAGTGTCTTAAATGAGTAAATAAAATTAAAACTAATGTATAATTATTAAGAATTAGGAAGAAGAATAAATATGAAATTAATAGTAGGACTTGGAAACCCAGGTAAAGAATATGAAAATACAAGACATAATATGGGATTTATTATGCTAAATAGATTGGCTGATGATTTAAATGTCACATCTTTTAAAAGTGGATTTAAAGGTGAATATGCTAAGACAACATTTGAAGGAGAACAAGTATATTTATTAAGACCATTAACATATATGAATTTATCTGGAGAATGCGTAAAAGAATTTGTGGATTATTTCCATGTAAATATAGAAGATATAGTAGTTATAAATGATGATTTAGCCTTAGTTCCAGGAAGATTTAGACTTAGACCAAATGGGTCAAGTGGAGGACAAAAAGGACTACAAAACATCATTGATTTATTACACACACAAGAAATAAAAAGAATAAGAATTGGAGTAGGTGAACCTGAAAATAAAAATATAGTAGATTATGTTTTAGGAACTCCTTCAAAAGAAGACTTTTCTAAAATTGATGACGCTATTGATGCAGCCTTATTAGCATTAAAATATTTCATCGCTACCTCTGATTTTTATAAGACAATGTCGAAATTCAACACAAATAAAGTTTTATAATGGATAAAATAATTGAACAAATTTTAAATATTGATCAAATTAAGAATGTAGATTCAAATAAATCTTTTAAAGCCAATTCAATTGAATCAGTAGGTTTAACTATATCCGCTTCGTTTTTAAAAGAGAATAAAAACATCGCTATAGTTGTTCCTAGTTTATATGATTGTCAGACTTTAGTGGATTTTATTTCTAATTTTGTCGACTCTAATTTAATACTTTTTTATCCATATGATGAAATATTAAGAATAGACACTTTATATTCATCAAAGGAGTTTTTAAAAGAGAGAATAAGAACTTTATATAAGATATGTAATGGAAAATCTAAATATATATTAGTTACAAACTCTGTAAGCACTATACATACAATAAGTAGTAAATCTAGATTTAAAGAAAATATCATTCATATTAAAAAAGGTGATTGTATTCCACCAAGTTCTTTACTAGATTATTTAATTTCAAAAGGTTATTCTAAAGTAAATAAAGTAGAAGAAGTTTTTCAATTTTCTAAAAGAGGTGAAATATTAGATGTATTTACACCATCTAATTCTAATCCAATTAGAATTGAGTATTTTGATGATGAAATTGAATCAATAAGAGAATTTTCATCTTCATCAGAGCTTTCTTTTAAAGAACTAGAAGAATTTGATTTAGTCCCTGCAATTGAAAATATATTTACTAATGAAGAATTAAAACAAGGACAAATAAAAATTGAAAATGAATTAAATAAGTTAGAAAATAATCAAATTAATGAAGAATTAATCACTAAAACCAATTTATTTTTATCAACCATTAATCAAGGTGGAATTAACGATACAAAGACTAGATACTTACCATATTTTACTGATAAGAACATTTCAATATTAAGTTATCTAGATGATTTTTTAACTTATTTTTATAGATATGATGATTTAGAATACACTTTAAATAATTATTATTTAGAAGCTAGAAATTATTTTAAAGAATTAAAAGAATCTTCTTCTAGTTTGCCAAGCCAAATGAATTGTTTTGAATTTAGCCAAGCATTAGTTCAAAAAGCTGATTATAGAATTATTGAAGATGAGACTTCTAATATGGATGTAACTAGTATTCCATACCATTTTACAAATATCAATTACGCATGTAAGTTAATAGATACATTAATAAGTGATGGGTATAAAACATATATTTATTTGAAAGAAGATCAACTAGAATCATTTAAAAAAGTAGCCCAAGAAAATAATAAAATAATAGACTTAAGCTTAAATGATAATGGTTATCAAGTTGTATTAACTAAAAATATTACTAGTGGATTGATGCTACCTAAATTGCATATTGCCATTTGTTCATCAAAAGAAATATTTGGTAGTCAAGATTCTGCTTCAATTTTCTTGAAAAGATTTAAAGAAGCAAAACTAATAAATAAATATCAAGACCTTGAAGTAGGAGATTATGTAGTTCATCAAGAACAAGGCATAGGAAAATATTTAGGAATTACTAAAATAGATGGTTTAGAATGCTTATCTATTCAATATGCTGGTAAAGGACAAATATTACATGTCCCTCTTTCTAAATTCATGATGATAAGAAAATATTCATCAAAAGAAGGAAAAGTGCCTACTTTAGATACTTTAGGAGGAGCAACTTGGGCAAAAAGAAAAGCTAAAATAAGAGGAAGAATATCTTATTTAGCTGATAAATTAATTGAAATAGCTGCTCAAAGAAAAGCACTCCCTGGTTATTCATTTTGTGAAGATAATGAACTAGAAGATAGATTTGAACAAGCTTTTGCATATAAATTAACTCCTTCTCAACAAAAAGCTTGGAACGATATTAAAAAAGATATGATGTCTTCTCATCCAATGGATAGATTATTAACTGGTGATGTTGGCTTTGGAAAAACAGAAGTGGCTTTTAAAGGGGTATTTAAATGCGTATTATCGAATAAACAAGCGGCTTTATTATGCCCAACAACAGTTTTAAGCATGCAACATTATCAAGTTGCTATTAAAAGATTTGAAGGTTTTAATGTAAAAATAGCTTTATTAAATAGAAATGTTTCTTTAAAAGAAAAAAAGCAAATATTAGAAGACCTTGAACAAGGAAAGATAGATTTTTTAATTGGCACTCATAGAATCTTAGGAGATGATGTAAAATTTAAAGATTTAGGATTATTTGTAGTAGATGAAGAACAACGCTTTGGAGTCACTCATAAAGAAAAAATAAAATCTATTACTACAAATATTGATGTTTTAACTTTAACTGCAACTCCAATTCCAAGAACCTTACAAATGTCTTTATTAAATGTAAGACCACTTTCTTTATTAGATAATCCACCAAATAATAGAATGCCAATAAAAACATATGTAGTAAGATATGATTTAAAATTAATAAGAGAAGTAATATCTAGAGAATTAGCTAGAAAAGGTCAAGTTTATTATTTACATAATAGAATTGCAACTATGAATAAAACAATTGAAACATTGCAAAAGATGTTTCCAAATAAGGTGGTTAGTGGAGTACATGGTCAAGAAGATGGAGAAGATATTTCTAAAACCATGGAAGATTTTTACAATCAAAAGATTGATATTTTAGTATGTACTTCAATAATTGAAACTGGATTAGATGTTCCAAATTGCAACACAATAATTGTAGAAAGAGCTGAAAATTTTGGGCTAGCTCAACTTTATCAAATTAAAGGTAGAGTAGGAAGATCATCTAAATTAGGCTATGCTTATTTAACTTATCCAAGCCAAGATATTCTTACTGATGAATCTAAAAAGAGACTAAAAGCATTAAAAGATTTTACAGAATTAGGCAGTGGATATAAGATTGCAACTGAAGATTTAAATATTAGAGGTGCAGGAGATATCTTAGGAAAAGAACAAGCAGGCTTTATTGATTCAATTGGATATGATGCTTATTCAAGATTACTTGAAGAAGTAATGAAAGAAAAACAAGTTGTTTTAAATTCTAGAAGTGATATTAAGAAAAATAAGTTTGAAATATCATTCTCATTAGATGCTTCTATTCCATCAAATTACGCTTCAGAGCAAGATAGAATTAATATCTATAGAGAAATGTATGATATTGATAATGTAATCGAATTAAATGAATATAAAGATAAGGTTAAAGATGTTTATGGTAAATTACCTGTTCAAGTAGAAAATCTTTTTTTAAAAAAGGAAACAGAAATATATCTAGAAAATTCAAATGTATTTGAACAAATTAATGAATATATAGATAGATTTGAAATTAAATTAGCTAAACAATTTTCTTGTAAGCCAAAAATGTCTAATAAACTAGGAGAAATTTTCTTAAAAATGGATGATAGAAATATCACTATTAGATTTTCCTTGAATTCTTTTAGAGTGACATTAATAAAAGATAGTGAATATTTGTTTAAATTATTTAATATAGTAACTACATTAATCAAATTAGATAATTAATCAATAATGTAACCTTTGAATTTGATATTAATTTTCTTATTTAAAATATCTTTATAAAAAGGGACATATACTAC